>NZ_JAAFYV010000027.1:0-78335 GCF_011770055.1 Rhodococcus sp. B10
AGGCGCGCACCCGTTCTGGCCATGGAATCTTCCCTAGCCGATTCAGGTGCCCCACACCTACGACGCCAGCAAGCGTGTCTCACATGTCCGTAGACATACGACTCTCATATGTCTATGGACTGGACACCGACCCTGGTGCAACCAACCACGCACGGGCGCGTCAGCGCCTACGCTGCCGCGCGATGTCCGCGAGCACGACGCCCGCAGCCACCGATGCGTTGAGCGATTCGACCGGCCCTGCCATCGGGATGGACAGGATGTGATCGCAGTTCTCGCGGACGAGGCGAGACAGTCCCTTGCCCTCCGAACCGACGACGATCGCGACGGGACCGGTGCCGTCGAACTCGTCGAGCGTCGTGTCGCCGCCCGCGTCGAGACCGACGATCGTGATGCCCTTGGTCTGCCAATCCTTCAGCGTGCGAGTCAGGTTCGTGGCCCGCGCGACGGGAAGTCGCGCTGCCGCGCCGGCACTGGTACGCCACGCGACCGCCGAGACGCTCGCGCTACGACGCTGCGGAATGACGACGCCGTGCCCACCGAACGCAGCAACGGATCGCACGACGGCACCGAGGTTGCGCGGGTCGGTGATGTTGTCGAGCGCGACGAGCAATGCAGGCTCCTGATGCGCACGTGCCGCACCGACGAGGTCGTCCGGATGCGCGTACCGGTACGGCGGCACCTGCAGCGCGAGACCCTGGTGCAGACCGTTGGCGCTGAGCTTGTCGAGATCGCTGCGCGGGACCTCGAGGATCGAGATGCCCGCGTCGGCCGCGCGCTGGACGCTCTCCTTGAGTCGGTCGTCGCTGTCGGTGCCGGTGGCGACCCACAGCGCCGTCGCGGGAACGCCCGCACGCAAGCATTCGACGACGGGGTTACGTCCGAGAACGACCTCGGGTCCGTCGTCGTTCTTCCGGTTCGCGACGCGGCCCCCGCCCTGCCTGCCCTGGGACTGCGCAGCCTTCTCGGCGAGCTTGGCCCGACGCGCCGCGGGATGCTTCGTCCGTGCCTCGGCAGGAGGCGTCGCACCGCGTCCTTCGAGACCACGACGGCGGTTACCGCCGGAGCCGGCGACCTGCCCCTTCTTCGTGCCCGCTTTGCGAATTGCGCCGCGCCTACTGGAATTGCCTGCCATCACTGCCCTGCTTCGTCGGTACTGCTGGTTGCCCCGACGGACCATTCGGGCCCGTTGGGGGTGTCTGTCACATCGATCCCCGCCTTCGCGAGGCGATCTCTGATCGCATCCGCGGTGGACCAGTCCTTGTCGACCTTCGCCTGTGCTCGGCGCTGGAGTTCTGCGTCCACGAGAACGCCGAGGGCTCCGACGACGGCATCGCTGTCGCGAGTGCCGCTGTCCCAGTGCGGATCGAGCGGATCGACGCCGAGGATCGAGAGCATCGCCCTGACTTTCGACGCCTGCTCGACGGCCCCCTGGAGGTCGCCGCTCTCCAGAGCGCTGTTGCCCGCCTTGACCGTCGCATGGACGGCGGCGAGAGCCTTGGGCACTCCGAGATCGTCGTTCAACGCGTCGGCGAAATCGTCGGTCCACGTTCCCAGCGGAACGTCGCCCGCACGTTCGACGGTACGTTTGACGAAACCTTCGATACCCCGGTACGTCACGGCTGCCGTCTGCAGCGCGTTGTCCGAGTACTCGAGCATCGACCGGTAGTGCGCGCTGCCGAGGTAGTACCGAAGTTCCTGCGGCCGAACGCTTTTCAGCACGTTCGGAACCGACAGCACGTTTCCGAGCGACTTGGACATCTTCTCGCCGCCCATCGTCACCCAGCCGTTGTGCAGCCAGTAGCGGCTGAAGCCGTCGCCGGCGGCCTTGCTCTGTGCCCGCTCGTTCTCGTGGTGCGGGAACACCAGATCCAGACCACCGCAGTGGATGTCGAAGTCGGAACCGAGATAGGCCTCGCACATCGCGGAGCATTCGAGGTGCCACCCGGGACGCCCGCGTCCCCACGGCGTCGGCCACGACGGCTCACCCGGCTTCGCGGCCTTCCACAGCGTGAAGTCCCTCGGGTCGCGCTTGCCCGCGGCCGCGCTCTCGCCCTGATGGACGTCGTCGAGCTTGTGACCGGACAGTGCACCGTAGTCCGGGAAGCTGACGACGTCGAAGTAGACGTCGCCCTCGGCGGCGTAGGCGTGGCCGGACTCGATCAGCCGCTCGATCAGCTCGACCATCTGCGTGATGTGCCCGGTTGCGCGCGGCTCGGCCGACGGCGGCAGCACACCCAGCTTGTCGTAGGCCCAGGTGAACGACCGCTCGTACGTCGCGGCCCACTCCCACCACGGGCGGCCTGCGTCGCGAGCCTTGTTCAGGATCTTGTCGTCGATGTCGGTGACGTTGCGGACGAAGGCGACGTCGTAATCGTGCGCGAGCAACCACCGCCGCAGCACGTCGAACGCGACTCCACTGCGCACGTGCCCGATGTGCGGTTCCCCCTGAACCGTTGCCCCACACAGATACACCGACGCATGGCCAGGGACCAAGGGGGTGAATTCCCGCAGGGCCCTCGTCTCGGTGTCGTACAGGTGAAGGGTCACGACCAGCAATGCTACCGGTGCATTTACTTCGTCATGACAAGTGCGGTCGCGACCGCCGCGATTCCCTCGCCACGACCGGTCAATCCCAATCCGTCGGTCGTCGTCGCCGAGACCGACACGGGCGCTCCGAGCACCGCGGACAGCGTCTCCTGGGCCTCGAGACGACGCGGGCCGATCTTCGGACGGTTTCCGATGATCTGCACTGCCGCGTTCCCGATCGTGAATCCGGCCTCGGTGAGCAGTCGACGTACCTCGGTCAGCATGGTTGCACCGCTGACGCCGTCCCACTCCGGCCGTCCGGTACCGAAGACCGAACCGAGATCGCCCAACCCGGCCGCGGACAGCAACGCGTCGCACAGCGCATGCGACGCGACGTCACCGTCGGAATGGCCGTCGAGCCCGTCGCCGTCCTCGAACAGCACACCGGCGAGCCAGCAGGGCCGACCCGGCGAAATGGGATGGACGTCGGTCCCGATACCGACCCTCATGAACGCTCCTGCCCCACCAGCGCCTCGGCCAGCAGCAGATCGTGTGGAGTGGTGACCTTGAATGCCAGCGGGTCACCGACGATGGTGTGGACGGTTTCGCCGAGTCGCTCGACGAGACCGGCGTCGTCCGTCGCGGAATCGCCTGCCTCGGCGTACGCGCGGGCCAGAAGTTCGGCGTCGAAACCCTGCGGTGTCTGAATTGCGCGAAGCCCGCTTCGATCCGGCGTGCCGACGACGGCACCCATGATGTCGACCGTCTTGACGGTGTCGGCGACCGGAATCGCCGGTACGACGGCGGCTCGTCCGGCACGCACCTCTGCGACGACGCGCGAGACGAGCGACGACGGTGTCAACGCTCGGGCCGCGTCGTGCACGAGAACGATGTCGGCGTCACCGGCCGCGGCCAAGCCGCATCGGACGGAATCCGTTCGTTCGCCTGCACCGGCGACGACCGTGATCTCGTCGAAGGAGCCCAGTAAGTCACCGGTCCGCTCGACCAGTTTCTCGGGAACCATGACGACGATGCGATCGACGGAACCCGATTCGACGAGGCCTTCGACCGAGCGCTCGAGGAGGGTCTTGCCCCCGACGGTCACGAACGCTTTGGGCTCTCCCAGACCGAGCCGAAGACCTCGGCCCGCCGCCGGAACGAGTGCGACGACGGGACCTGTGTTGGAACGAGCCACCTAAGCAGCTGTCACTCAGGAAGCCGCAGCGAGAACTTCGTCGAGAATCGTGTCGGCCTTGGCCTCGTCGGTTCCCTCGGCGAGAGCGAGCTCGCCGACCAGAATCTGACGCGCCTTGGCGAGCATGCGCTTCTCACCTGCGGAGAGACCACGATCCTGCTCACGACGCCACAGGTCACGAACGACCTCGGCAACCTTGTTGACGTCACCGGAGGCGAGCTTCTCGAGATTTGCCTTGTACCGGCGCGACCAGTTGGTCGGCTCTTCCGTGTGCGGAGCACGCAGAACCTGGAACACCTTGTCCAAGCCCTCCTGCCCGACGACGTCCCGGACGCCGACGTACTCGGCGTTGTCTGCAGGAACTCGAACGGTGAGATCGCCCTGAGCGACTTTGAGAACTAGGTACTCTTTCGGTTCACCCTTGATGGTGCGGGTTTCTATCGCTTCGATCAGCGCCGCTCCGTGATGGGGGTAAACGACGGTGTCTCCGACCTTGAAAATCATCTGTCCCGTGCCCCTTTCGATTTTCCGAGTTTACCACGCACCCAGATCAACGGCGCAGGTCAGGGGCACAGCGCGAACGTCGCAGGGGTTGACAGGACGGCCGGAACGTGTATCCGACACCCCCGCAATGGGTTCGGAAATACACGGTGTCGACGCAACAGCGACGAAACGAAACACGGGTGAACACGCCGGTCCCCGCCGGATCCGTCGACGCGATCGAAGCCCCAGCGAAGAACCTTCGGACGATGACTACTACTCTGCCTAGTGGACCTGACGTACCGGCTGGCCCGGACCGGCACAACTGGAGGACGACCCGTGACTGCGATCCAAGCTGCGACTGCGCACCGTAAGACCCGCCGACTGGTGGCGACGGCAGCCATTGCCGCCGGTGCCGCACTGACGCTGAGCGCCTGTGGCGCGGGCCAGATCTCCCAGACGGCGGATCAGGTCGCTGCCGTCAACGGCAACTCCGCCGACGTCGGAAACATCTCGGTGCGCAACGTACACGTCGTCTACCCGCAGTCCGAGGAGTACTCGATCGAGCCAGGCGGCAAGGTCGAGCTCGGCTTCATCGCCGTCAACAACAGCCCGAACAACTCCGACAAGCTGACCCGCATCGCGACGACGGCCGCGTCCTCGATCACCCTCGGCGAGGAGCCGGGCGGCACCGAGATCGAACCGCTCACCGCGCTCGGTGCAGGCGCTCCGGCCGACACGCAGCTCGACGACCCGCTGATCCCGCTGCAGCAGATCGTCGTCGAGCTCAACGGCATCGGTGAGGACGTGCGTCCCGGACTGACCGTCCCCGTCACGTTCACGTTCGAGAACGCAGGCGACGTCGAGGTTCTCGTTCCCGTCGACGCAGGCCCCGTCCTTCCGCGCAACGTCTCCGACAAGTCGCCCGTCGAGGCGGAGGCACACGGCGAGGCCGAGAGCGCCGAGCAGAGCATCGTCGAGACCGAGGTCGAAGAAGGCGCTGACGGCAACAACTGACAGTTCCTGTCGGTAGCCGCGTCTAACGTTCTCGATCGTGGCCAAGCTCAAGACGAATTACCGCTGTTCGGCCTGCCAGCACACGGTTGCCAAGTGGGTGGGTCGCTGCCCGGAGTGCGGTAGCTGGGGTTCGATGGACGAAGCCCCGATCCTCGCGCCCGTCGCCAGTCGGCCGGGTGCGTCGGGCCTCGGGGCGGGCAACACCCGGTCGGCGACGGCCGCGATGGTGCCCACCCTTCCCGCCACCGCACTCACGCAGGTCAGCAGTACCACCTCCCAGGCCAACTCCACTGGCATAGACGAGTTCGACCGCGTGCTCGGCGGCGGCCTCGTTCCCGGCTCCGTCGTGCTCCTCGCGGGCGAGCCGGGCGTCGGCAAATCCACCCTTCTGCTCGAGGTCGTGCACCGGTGGGCTCGCACCGGCGAGGACCGTCGCGCGCTGTACGTCACGGGTGAGGAGTCCGCAGGCCAGGTGCGCCTTCGCGCCGATCGCACCGGCGCCGTCCACCAGCGAGTCTTCCTCGCCGCCGAGTCCGACCTGGCGACGGTCTTCGGCCACGTCGAGCAGGTCAAGCCGAGCCTGCTGATCGTCGACTCCGTGCAGACCATGCTGGCAGCCGACGTGGACGGTGTCATCGGTGGTGTCACACAGGTCAAGGCCATCACCAGCGCGCTCACCTCGCTCGCCAAGACGACAGGCGTCGCCGTCCTGCTCATCGGACACGTCACCAAGGACGGTGCGGTCGCCGGTCCGCGGGCGCTCGAACATCTCGTCGACGTCGTCCTGCACTTCGAAGGCGACAAGCATTCGACGCTACGGATGATTCGCGGCATCAAGAACCGCTTCGGCGCCTCGGACGAGGTCGGCTGTTTCGAATTGCGCGACACCGGGATTCACGGCATATCCGATCCGTCCGGGCTGTTTCTCCACCACCGCACCGAAGCCGTTCCCGGCACCGCTGTCACGGTCACGATGGACGGCAAGCGTCCCCTGCTCGCCGAACTGCAGGCACTCGTCGTCGACACTCAGATGCCGTCGCCGCGCCGCGCCGTCAGCGGCCTCGAATCCGCCCGCGTGGCCATGATCCTCGCCGTCCTCGAACGTCGTTGCGGCATCAAGATGTCCAAGAGCGAGGTGTACGCCGCGACCGTCGGCGGCATGAAGACCACCGAGCCGGCAGCCGATCTCGCGCTCGCGGCAGCACTCGCGTCGGCCGTCACCGACAGGCCGCTGCCGTCGGGCGTCGTCATCCTGGGCGAGGTCGGACTCGCGGGAGAGGTCCGTCGCGTGTCGGGGCTGGGTCGTCGGCTCGCCGAAGCGTCGCGGCTCGGTTTCACCCGAGCCATCACGCCGGAACACGACGACACGGTGCCCGCCGGAATGAAGGTCCACGCCGTCACGAATCTCGGTGAAGCATTGAACTCGGTAACAATGCGGGCCGTATGACCCCGGCGGCGTACCCTCTACCTGCGAGACTGTGACACAACACGAGGGGATGAACATGGACGTATCCGCGCGCGACACCACGTCATCTCCGGCACTCCGGGACACCATTGCACGTCTCGCGCCCGGCACGGCCCTGCGCGACGGCCTGGAGCGCATCCTGCGCGGCCGCACGGGCGGTCTCATCGTGCTGGGCTACGACGACGAAGTCGAGGCCATCTGCGACGGCGGATTCGAGCTGGATGTCGAGTTCTCACCGACGCGGCTGCGCGAGCTGTCGAAGATGGACGGCGCAGTCGTCCTGTCCACCGACGGCCGACGGATCGTCCGGTCCAATGTGCAACTTGTTCCCGATCACAAGATCGCGACGGTCGAATCCGGCACCCGGCATCGGGCCGCCGAGCGGACCGCGATGCAGACCGGCTATCCGGTCGTCTCGGTCAGCCAGTCGATGAGCATCGTCAGCGTCTACGTCGCCGGCATACGCCACGTGGTCGAGGGTTCGGCCACGATCCTCTCCCGGGCCAATCAGGCCGTCGCGACGCTCGAACGGTACAAGGCGCGCCTCGACGAGAACACGCGTCAGCTGTCCGTCGTCGAGATCGAGGACTTCGTGACGCTACGTGACGCTCTGACCGTCGCGCAGAGGCTGGAGATGGTGCGGCGCGTGTCCGTCGAGATCGAGCAGAACGTCCTCGAACTCGGTACGGACGGTAGGCAATTGGCCCTGCAACTCGAAGAACTCCTCGGCGACAACGATGCCGATCGGCAGCTGATCGTCCGCGACTATCTCGCCGGTGCGGAACCGTCCGACACGGTCGCCGTCGAGAAGGCACTCGCTGCCCTCGACAAACTGACGGACGTGGACCTACTGGATCTGACGACGCTCGCGCGGGCGTTCGGCTACCCGGGCACGATCGAGGCACTCGATACCCCGATGAACCCGCGCGGCTACCGGGTGTTGACGCGTGTGCCCCGGCTGCAGTTCGGCCAGATCCACCGGCTCGTCGGCTCGTTCGGAACGCTGCAGGGTCTGCTCGCCGCGACCGCAGCCGACCTGCAATCGGTCGACGGCATCGGCGGGCTGTGGGCCCGTCATATACGAGAAGGCCTCTCGCGTCTCGCGGAGGCCTCCATCGCCGGACCGTACGACTAGCGGACTTCTCAGGTCATGTTGAACGGCTCGGGCGAGCTGCGAAGCTCGCCGAGCTGAGCGATCACCTTGTACGAGCCGACGCCCACCGGGATGCGCTCCTCGCCGCATCCGGGCACCGAGTTCGTGCCCGACCACTTGACCGTGAAGCCTGCCTGCTCGCCCGGCTTGAACGTCCGCAGGTCGGACTGTGCGTCGGGGAAGCAGTCGGTGTTGGACCAGATGCGCTGATCGTCCAGCGTGTAGACGAGGGCCTGCTGCAGGCCTGCGCCGACATCGCGCTGGCATTCCGTCGAGCTGATGTTCGTGATGACGACCGTGAACCCGGGCTCTTCTCCGACGCGGTACGACGGCTTGTCGGGCGTCGCCTTGATGGCCAGGCTCTGATCCGAGCACTGGTTCGCGGGAGCAGGCGCGCCTGCAGGAGCGGCCGCGGACGAGCTGGTGCTTCCGTTGCCGGCCGCCGTGTTGCCGGAACCGTTCCCCGAACCACTGCCCGAGGAGCCGCTGCCCGAACCGCCGGACCCGCCGCCAGACGAGGCCGGTTGAGACGGCGTCGCCGATGCACTCGGCGTCGTGGGCGCCGGTGTCGTCGCGACGACACCGGCGGGCTCGGCTTGCGGAGGCTCGTCGTTACCACCGCCGAGAGACGAGATGAACCACACGATCAAACCGAGCACCACGACGGCTGCGCCGATGGCGAGAGCTCGGCGACGCCAATAGATTTCGGGAGGCAAAGGCCCGGTCGGTTGCAACACAGAACAACCGTAAACGCCAGCAGCTACCTATCCCTGAAGCACACGCGGCGTGTCGCGAAGCCGATGCGCCTGGACGCTAGGGCTGCTCGCCGATGTCGCCGATGACCGCGCGCAACTGCGCCTTGCCCTCCGACAACTGGTAGGTGAGACCGACGATCGCGACCTGTCCCGACTCGACCTTCTCCGCGATGATGCGTGAGCGCTCCATCAGCAGTTTGCCGGTCTCCTCGACGTGGCGACGCTCGAACTCGTCGGCAGCATTCTGACCGTCGCGACGAGCCGACAGCACCGACGGAGTGACCCGCTCGACGACGTCGCGGATGTAGCCCCCCGGTGTGTCTCCGGACTCGAGCGCGTCGACCGTCGCCCGGACCGCACCGCAGCTGTCGTGGCCGAGCACGACGATCAGCGGGACGCCGAGGACCGCGACGCCGTATTCGATGGAACCGAGGACGGCGGAGTCGATGACATGACCTGCCGTACGCACGACGAACATGTCGCCGAGGCCCTGGTCGAAGATGATCTCCGCGGCGACGCGGGAGTCGGCGCAGCCGAACAGCACGGCACCCGGGTGCTGACCTTCCGTCAGACGGGTCCGATCGTCGATTCCCTGACTGGGGTGCAACGACTCGCCGTCGACGAAGCGCTGGTTACCCTCCTTGAGAGACTTCCATGCTGAAACTGGATTGGTAGCAGGCATGGACCCCATTGTGCCCCGGCCCACTGTTACCGGCGAGTCGGGTCCGCTGCAGAAAGGTGTGCAGAGCAGGTGCCGATCGATACGGACGCGTTGCTCGGATGGTTCGACACCGAGGAACGCGATCTTCCCTGGCGCCGTCCCGGCGTCACGGCCTGGCAGATCCTGATGAGCGAGATCATGCTGCAGCAGACGCCGGTGTCCCGCGTCGCGCCGATCTGGGCGGAGTGGGTGGAGCGGTGGCCGGTGCCGTCGAAGATGGCCGCGTCGAGCCAGGCCGAGGTGCTGCGCGCATGGGGCAAGCTCGGGTACCCGCGTCGCGCACTGCGATTGCACGAGTGCGCGGGCGTGCTCGCCGCGGAGCACGGTGACGTCGTTCCCGACGACGTCGACACACTCCTGAGTCTCCCCGGAATCGGCGCATACACCGCGCGCGCGGTGGCCTGTTTCGCCTACGGACAGCGAGTTCCCGTCGTGGACACCAATGTTCGACGCGTCGTCGCGCGGGCGGCTCATGGCGCCGCCGAGCCGGGCAATCCGTCGACCACGCGCGATCTGGCCGACGTCGAGGCCATACTGCCGATCGAACGAACGAAAGCTGCACGCTGTTCGGCCGCGTTGATGGAACTCGGAGCATTGATCTGCACGGCGAAGAATCCGGCATGCCTGCTGTGCCCGCTGCGGAAGTGCTCGTGGATCGAAGCAGGTCGACCCGCCTACACCGGACCGCCGAAGAAAGTGCAGAAGTTCGCGGGCACCGACCGTCAGGTGCGCGGCAAGCTGATGGCCGTGCTCCGCGAGAGCGACGGCCCCGTCGAACGCGCCGAACTCGACGTCGTCTGGCTCAGCGATCCGGGCCAGCGGGACCGAGCACTGGACTCGCTGCTCGTCGACGGGTTGGTCGAGCAGACCGAATCGGGCCTGTTCGCTCTCGCCGGTGAAGGGTAGTGCGCGTCAGCGCAGAAAATCCACGAGCAGCGAGTTGACGACGTCCGGGCGTTCCAGGTAGCCGAAATGCCCTGCGTCCGATACCTCTTCGTATCGCGCGCCCGGAATGGACTGCGCCACTTCACGGCTCAGATGCACGGGGATGAGACGGTCGTCGGCGAACCCGACGACCATCGCCTTCGCGGAGATTCTGCGGTACGCCGTCAGCCGCTCCGACCCGGCGCGCATCTCCAACCCGATCTGCGCCCGCTTGCCCGCGCTCGGCGCACCTCCCGAGTACTCGAGCACGGCGAGCCAGTCACCGATCGCGGTGTCGTCCCGCAACGTCGCGGGCGAGAAGTTGTTCATCGCGGTGATCGCAGCACGATAGCTGTCGGGCAACGTGATTCCGGCGTCGTACAGATCTCGCTCACCGCGCGACAGCGCCTTCTGCATCGCCGACGCCCGGCCGTACGTTGCCATCATGACGGCGTGCGACACGAGGTCCGGGCGCGCGAGAGCGAGTTCCTGCGTGACGCGTGCGCCCATCGACGTCCCGACGACGCGTGCGCGCATTCCGCCGAGGTGCTCGATCAACGCGGCGGTGTCGGCCACGAGGTCGTCGAGTACGAACCCTTCACCGCATTCCGACGACGGTGCGATTCCGCGGTTGTCGAACGTGACGACGGTGTACCCGGCTGCCGTCAGAGCGGGCACCTGATGCGTCTTCCACACCCGGCCCGGGCTTCCGGATCCCATGACCAGCACGACGAGGGGCCCACTGCCCGCGACGTCGTAGTTGATTTCGATACCGTTCAGTCTCGCCCTCGACATTCGCGTCACTGTAGTCGGCGCAGGAACTCCTCCACCGCCTGCCGGTAGACCGTCGGTTGCTCGTCGTGGACGAGGTGCGCCACTCCCGCGACGCACACGTAGGTCGACATGGGGTTCCGGCGATGCATTTCCGTCATCTGACCCGCAGGTGTGATCCCGAACTCACCCTCGATCAGCAGACTGGGCGCACGGACGGCGTCCCACTCGTCCCAGAAGTGCCGCGTGCCCCACTCCTGCGAGATCTTCTCGAACGTCGACACGTCACCGTGCAGATGGTAGCCGTCGTCCCGGCGCAGAAAGGAGTCCCGAAAGTATTGTCCCGCAACGTCTCCGAAGTACCGGTCGACGGCATCCGCGTCGGGAAACGGTTGCGGCCACCGACGGATCATCGCCGCCCACGCGTCGGCGGTTCGGCCGCGGAAGTCCGGCGCGATGTCCTCGACGACCACGCCCGACACGAGATCGGGGCGGGCGGCTGCGAGACACACTCCGTGCAGTGATCCCATCGAATGACCGATCAGCACCGTCGATCCGAGGTGCCGGACATGCTCGATCAGATCCTCGACGAACGCCTCCGTGGTGAGGTCCGACGGCGGCGGCCTGCGATGACCCGGTGCGTCGTAGGTGTAGACGTGCCCGAACTCTCGCAACCACGGAACCTGACGACGCCACGTGCCCGCACTGCCCATCAGCCCGTGCAGCAGCAGAAGCGGTCGCCCCGTCCCACCCTCGTCGTACAGCACCATTGGAACTGTAATAGGGCGAGTAGCCTTCGAGCATGGCAGTCGTGAAGATCAACGCAATCGAGGTCCCCGAAGGCGCAGGCGCCGAGCTGGAGAAGCGCTTCGCCGCCCGAGCCGGAGCCGTCGAGAATTCTCCGGGTTTCCTCGGATTCCAGCTTCTGCGCCCGGTCAAGGGCGAGAACCGCTACTTCGTCGTGACGCAGTGGGAGACCGAAGAGGCCTTCCAGGAGTGGGCGTCGGGACCGTCACGGGCGGCACATGCAGGCGAGCGGGCCGAACCGGTGTCCAGCGGTGCGTCACTGCTCGAGTTCGAGGTCGTGCTCGACGTCGCCGCCAAGAGCTGACGGCCTCACAGCGCAAGATCGTGTTCGGCACGTGAGGACGGCGTGCCGAACACCGAAAACCCGGACGTATCGGCGTTCTTCGCGGCGTACATCGCCGCGTCGGCTTTCCTGAGCAGGTCGTCGGCGTCGGCCTGGAACCCGTCGTCGACAGCGATGCCGATACTCGCCGAGACGGTGACGACGTATCCCTCGATCTCGACCGGATCCGCGAGTTCGGCAAGTATCCGCTTCGCCACCCCGACGGCATCCGACCCGCGATGCAACACGACGAACTCGTCGCCGCCGAATCTCGACACGGTGTCGTCGGGACCCACTGCGCCGGCCAGAGTTTCGGCTGCGATTCTCAGGATGTCGTCCCCGACAGCATGCCCCAACGTGTCGTTGATCGTCTTGAAGTTGTCCAGGTCGATCACGAGAAGTGCTATCGGATAAGGGTTTCCGTTCTCGGCGATGTCACGGATCCGTTGCCCGACGAGCACACGGTTGGGCAATCCCGTCAGCGGATCGTGCAGGGTCCGGCGTCGCAGTTCACTCTCGAGGTCGTGCCGACGAACGGCCGCCGACACCACACCGGCGACGGTTTGCACGAATGCGAGTTCGCCGTCGTCGAACCCCCTGCGCTCGGCGCTGTACACCGCGAGGACACCCCACGGCTCCCCCATCCCGTCGATCACGACGGCAGCCCCGCTGCGCACGCCTCGGTCTCGCATGAATTCCGTCGGAAAGCGGAACTCCGCGTCGCGGTCGACGCACACGACGGGCTCGTCGGACACCAGCGCTGCCGCGGCATGAGACATGCGGGACAGAGGAATCGGACCGGGAGCACGGCCCGGGCCCGAATAGGCGACGGCCATCAGTTCCGTTCTGCTCGGAAACCCGGGTTCGAAGATGACGGCGCACTTCATACCCATCAACGACAGGGCCGCGTCGGTTGCGGTCTGCATGACGTGGGCTGGGCTGGCCGTCAACGCGATTCGACTCAGATTCGCGACCGCCCGCTGTTCCCTGGCGTGCGCGTCGGCCGCGACGGCGACCTCGACGAGGCGCCGTTCGTGATCGAAACGACCACGTAGGTCGCGGAATGCCAAGGCCACCATCGCGACGGAAGCGTGCCGTCCCGTCACCACGTACGCGGACACCCACGTCGGTATCGCCTCTCCGGTGCGGAGGTGCGTGAGTTCGACATCGCCCGTCCACACCCCACCCGCGAGCGCACGTGCCACCGGGCCCGTACGTGCGTACACCGAGCCGAACACCCATTCGGCGGTCCGCACCGCCTCGGCCGTGTCCCGCGCACCGATCAACTCGATCGCCGCCGAATTCAGGTACGCGACATCACCGTCCGACCCCCGCAGACACATCGCGTCGGGGGATCGGTCGGCCGTGGCGGCGAACTCCGCCACCCACTCCTCGACAACCGGATCCACTGTCCTGCACTCCCACTGACCAGCACTCGAATCCCCCGATGCTTCGTGGTGCGCCCTCATCGTCCTACGCCCGTACGGCGTCACTCACTACTGTCGTTGGGGCACCGGCCCTACGGCTTCCGACGAGGCGTCGTCGTCACGGTCCACGTCGAGTCCGGACGAGACCCTGCCTTCGACGCGCTCGACGAGCGCCTGCAATTCCTCGGCGGGAACAGGGCGTCCGATGTGGTAACCCTGCGCGCCGTCGCATCCGAGAACACGAAGACGATCCAGAGTTGCCTTGTCCTCCACGCCTTCTGCGACGACGTTCATTCCGAGGCTGCGTCCGAGTTCGATCGTCGAACGCACGATGGATGCATTGGTGGGTTGACTGTTCATCGCGGTGACGAACGACCTGTCGATCTTCAGTGTCTGCACCGGAAGGGATCTGAGGTAGGCCAGCGAGCTGTATCCGGTGCCGTAGTCGTCGATCGCGATCGACGATCCGATGTCCCTCAATGACACGAGCGCGTCGACCGAGCGACGCGGATCGGTCATCGCCGACGTCTCCGTCACCTCGAATTCGACTGCGGACGAGGGCACGTCGTGCCGCTCGAGCGCCGACGCAACTTGATCGACGAGCGTCGGGTCGATCAGGTTGCGCACGGACAGGTTGATCGAGATTCCGATGCGAAAACCTTTGCTGCGCAATGCGCCACAGCACGCGAGCGCGTCTTCCAGAACGTACGCGGTGATCGCGGGCAGCATACCGGTGCGCTCGGCGTCGGCAAGGAACGAACCGGGCCCGATCAATCCTTCTCGTGGATGCTGCCACCGCAACAGTGCCTCGACGCCGACGACACGGCCGGTCAGCAGATCCAGGCAGGGCTGGAAGAACACGCGCAATTGGCGTTGCAGAACGGCAGTTTCGAGTTCGCCGAGCAACCGCATCTGCTCGCGGCGATCGCAGTCCATCGCCGGGGCGTAGATCGACAGGCGCATGTGGCCCGCCTTCGCCGCGGTCAGCGCGACGTGCGCGTGTTGCAGGAGTGCGTCGGCGTCGGCGCCGGGCAGCGTCGAGGACTGTACGACGCCGACCGTCGCCTCCAACGCGACATTGATGTCGTGCACGAACATCGTCCTGCTCACGCATCGTTGGAAGTGCTCGGCACATTCGGCGGCCGGCATCGGCATTCGCTGCGTCGGTACCGCGACGACGAACTGGTCTCCGCCGAGCCGTCCGACGACGGCGTCCGTCACCGCGGCGGAGACGAGTCGTTGCCCGATTTCGCGCAGAACGGTGTCTCCCACCGGATACCCGAACGTCTCGTTGATCTGGGCGAAGCGATCGATGTCGACGATCAGCACCAGGATTCCCTGGTCTGTCGCCTCGTCGACTGCGCGGTCGAGCAGTTCACCGATACGCCGACGGTTCGGCAGACCGGTGGTGGAGTCCGACATCGCCGCGGTGGTCAGTTCCGACGCTTGGCGTCTCATCACCGACAGGAAACAGGCCATTCGAGCTCCGACGAGCGCGACCACGACCATCGAACACCCCGCGACGATCCAGCCCCACTCGGACACCGGAGCGCCTCGTGCGAGTTCTACGCCCATCACCACGGGCGCCATCAGGCTCGCCGCGCACAACCCGAGGAGTCGCGTTCGGTCGGCGAACAAGTGCTTCTCCACCCCGACGGACGACGACACCCGACGCGACGGGTGGAGCGAGTACGCGGCCAACAGCACGTAGCCGAGGAGCGAGGTCGCGGTGGCAGGGTCGACGGTCAGACCGTTCCAGAACGTATATGCCGATGCGTTGTACGCGAGCGGATTCGACAGGGCGATCGCGCAGAACGCGACCGTGAGCAGCACGAACGGAGTGGTTCGCGCGCGTTTCGACAGCAGAAGGATCAAGGCCGTGGCGACGAGCAGGCCGTCCGCGATCGGGTACAGCACAACGGGCCAGTTCGACGCCAACCGAGCCGGCAGTTCTCCGGCCGGCCCGTGCCCGACCAGGAAGACCCAGGAGATCAGGCCGAGTCCGGTAGCCACGATCGACGCCTCGAGAACGTCCTCGACCTTGACTACGCGGCCGTCGGCGTCGCGCAAACAGAGAACCGCGCCGACGAACGCCGCATGGCCGATCAGATACAGGAAGTCCGCCACCGACACCACCGGTGCCGCGCGCCCCTGGACATCCCCGAACTCGACGACGGCGTCGCCGACAACGCAGGCCAGCAGACCGATCAGCAGTAGGACCCACGTTGCCCGGTCGTCGCGGCGACGCGCATATCCACCGCGGACGAATGCAACGACGGTAACCACAGCTACCAGCGCGTGGAGGACCGCACGCCAGACATCGTCCGCGAGCAGGATGTACCCGGCCACGCAGGCGAGCCCCGCAGCCAGGAACCTCGACCAGACCATCGTCTCGGGCCGTTCCTTCCTGGTCCCCCAACCGTCGAATTCTTGTATTTCGCGTCGAAACCAGTCGTTCCATCGGTATTCGTACCCGAAACCGCACCGGATTGGTTCGGGTTTCAAGAATTACAGACTAGGGGAAGGATGTAACGCGCGGCTACTGGAGACCAGGCGGTATCGGCGGACGCTACTCGCGCATCGCGTCGAACCCCTGCTCCAACAGCTGCAGAAGCACCGGCACCGGCTGCGCACCCGAGACTGCGATTCGACGTCCGGCCACGAAGAACGGAACCCCTGTGACCTGCAGTTCTCTTGCGGTCGCAAGATCGGCACGTACCTCGTCCAACCCGGCGTCACCCGCCAAAGCGTCGGCAGCACCGGTTACGCCCGCACGTTCTGCCAGTTCGACCAGAACGTCCCGATCGTCGACGACGCGGCCATCGGAGAAATGAGCCTCGAACAGCGCGGACAGGATTTCGTCGGCGAGACCTTGTTTGCGTGCGATGTGGACGAGGCGATGGGCGTCGAACGTGTTCGCGGCGACGACGGTGTCGAAGTCGATCGTCAGTCCGTCCGCCTTCGCGATGCTCGCGACGTGCTCGAACATGCCTGCTACCTGTTCGGGAGCCATGCCTTTCATGCGCACGAGTGCGTCCAATTCGCGTTCTCGCGCGCCGACGGGCGCCTCGGGCGACAGTTGATAAGAACGCCAGATCACGTCGACGCGGTCGCGGCGGTCGAATTGCTCTAGTGCCGCCGCGAACCGCGTCTTCCCGATGAAGCACCAGGGACATGCGATGTCGGACCAGACCTCCACCTGCAGGACATCGATATCAGTTGAAGTCACGGCGAATGCAACCGCCGGGGTGCGTCGGCTGTTCCCGGGTCAGGATTCGAGCGCGGCGTCCAGAGTGATCTCGACGCCCGTGAGTGCTTTGCTGACCGGGCACGTCTCCTTGGCCGACTGCGCAGCCTTCGCGAAACCTTCGTCGTCGAGGCCGTCGACCTCACCGCGGACCGTCAGCTTGATACCCGTGAGCTTGAATCCGGGATCGTCCGGGCCGAGCGAGACGTCGGCCTTGACCTCGAGACTCTGGGGTGTGCCGCCCGCTTCGGCGATCAGCGCCGACAGCTGCATTGCGTAGCAGGACGAGTGTGCGGCAGCGATCAACTCCTCCGGGCTCGTCGTGCCGTCGGCATTCTCGGCGGCACGCTTGGGAAAGGACACGTCGAACGTTGCTGCGCCCGAACTCGTCAGCTCGACCTGACCCGATCCGGCTTCGAGGGTTCCGTTCCATGCGGTGCGCGAAGTACGTGTGGGCATTGCGTTCCAATTCCTCTCGTCGCGGACCGCCCGTCCAGCGGCCCTGGTGTGCAGGTTGCCCGGATCGGCTGTTCCCTAACCGGGCCTCTCCGCGGACTCCGATCGCTGCGCGTCGTGCGAATGATAGTGCGCGAGAAGGACTCTTTCGGCGTCGCGCTTGGGGAATGCGAAGAACACCAGAACTGCACCCACGAGAACCACGAGAATGGCTGCGGCGTAAGCGTTCTGGTCACCGTCGAGGAACGCTTGCCTCGCGGCGGAGATGATCTGATCGGCATACTGCGGGTAACTCTCGGAGAGGTCGGCGGCCGAGGAGAACGATTTCGTCAGGACCGCCTGGGTCTGCTCGCTGACCGCGCTCGCGTTCGGAGAGCTCGCGATCTGTGACGACACCGACGCCGCGTAGCCTGCCGTCAGCAACGCTCCGAGGGTGGATTGCATGATGGCACCACCCAGGTCGCGTTGGAGATCTGCAGTGCCGGAGGCCATTCCGGCACGATGCACCGGAACCGAGCCCGTCAGCGACCGCGACGCCGGCGTGCCGGCGAACCCGACGCCGACGCCGAGCATGATGTAGCTGATCGCGACGACCCAATAGGCGATGTTCTCCTTCCAGGTCGCCCATGCGACGACGAGCCCGGCGACGATGAACACGTATCCGAGCAGCAGCGTGAACCTCGACCCGTGGGACTCGACGAGCTTGGCCGACTGTGGTGCGACGACGACCATCGCCAGCGCGGCGGGAAGCGTCGACGCGCCAGCAGCGAGGGTCGAGTATCCGAGCACGTTCTGCAGAAACTGCTGTCCGACGAAGATGACTCCCATCAACGATCCGAACACGATGATGCCCGCCAGCGCCGCCACCCAGAACGTGCGACGTCGGGCGACGCCCAGGTCGTACAACGGAGATTCGACCCGTCGCTGCCGGACGACGAACGCGACACCCGCCGCGAGCGCGATGACGCCGAGACCGATGGACAACGTCCCCATGCCTCGCACCGGCGCGAAGTTGATACCGAGAACCAAGGCCGCGATGAACACCACCGACACCATGCCGCCCAGATGGTCCACCGCGTCGGTCGTCTCGTTGACGTGCGCGGGAACGAACACCACCGCGAGGATCAAGGCCAGCAACGCGAGTGGCAGCGTCACCAGGAACACCGAACCCCAGTGGAACTTCTCGAGCAGCGCGCCCGACATCAGCGGTCCCAGCGCGGACAGGGCGCCGCCGAGCGCCGACCACAACGCGATCGCCTTGGTCCGTGCCGGTCCCGACCACAACGCCGTGATCAGGGCCAACGTCGTCGGATACGCGAGCCCCGCGGACAGACCACCGAGCAATCGGGCACCGAACAGCACCTCGACGTTCGGCGCGAACCCCGCGACCACACATGCCGGAATCGACAGCGTCATTCCCAGCACGAGCAGTAGCTTGCGTCCGTACCGATCTCCGATCGCGCCGAGGTACAACACCGACGCGGCAAGACCGAGCGAGTACGCGACGGCGACGAGGTTCAGCTGGGTCTGACTCGCGTCGAAATCTCGACCGATCTCGGGCAGAGCGACATTGGCGACGGCCAGATTCAGGTTCGCCACTGCGGCGACGAGGATCAGAACGAACAACACCAGCCCGGCTCGGGCCGGTACCGAGCCCTTCTCGACAGAGGTCACACGCGACAGTAAAGCTCAGTATGGGCGTTCGTGCCTCACCTTTGTCGTGCGAACTGTGTACTCGCTCGTGGTCGTTCCGCATCGATGGACCCTCGCAGCCGTCTGTCGGCTGCCGCGTGACATCGATGCCGTAGGACAGCGAGACAACGAAGCGGGCCACGCCGAACAGATGGCGTGGCCCGCTTCGTTGGAACTACCTGACTACTCGCTGTCGCTGTCTCCCGCGGCCTTGGCCAGGTCGACGGGCAGCTCGTCCGGAACGCTGATCGGCTTCTTCTCACCGCGGAACGTGAACTTGGCGTCCTCGCCCTGGCCTTCGCCGTCCCAGTTCTCGACGTCGACCAGAACGATCTGGCCTGCCTCGATCTCGCCGAAGAGGATCTTCTCCGACAGCTGGTCCTCGATCTCGCGCTGGATCGTGCGACGCAGCGGCCGCGCACCCAGGACGGGGTCGAAGCCGCGCTTCGCGAGCAGGGACTTCGCCTTCTCGGTGACCTCGATGGACATGTCCTTGTTCCGCAGCGCACCCTCCACGCGGTTCAGCATGAGGTCGACCATCTGGATGATCTCGTCCTGCGTGAGCTGGTGGAACACGACGATGTCGTCGATACGGTTGAGGAACTCGGGGCGGAAGTGCTTCTTCAGCTCGTCGTTGACCTTGAGCTTCATGCGCTCGTAGTTCGAGCCCTGGCCCTCACCCGAGGAGAAGCCGAGGCCGACGGCCTTCGAGATGTCCGACGTACCGAGGTTCGACGTGAAGATCAGCACGGTGTTCTTGAAGTCGACCGTACGACCCTGACCGTCGGTGAGGCGGCCGTCTTCCAGCACCTGCAGGAGCGTGTTGTAGATCTCCTGGTGTGCCTTCTCGATCTCGTCGAACAGGACGACGGAGAACGGCTTGCGACGGACCTTCTCGGTGAGCTGGCCGCCCTCTTCGTAACCGACGTATCCGGGAGGAGCACCGAAGAGCCGCGACGCGGTGAAGCGGTCGTGGAACTCGCCCATGTCGATCTGGATGAGTGCGTCGTCCTCGCCGAACAGGAAGTTCGCGAGAGCCTTCGACAGCTCGGTCTTACCGACACCGGACGGGCCGGCGAAGATGAACGAGCCCGACGGGCGCTTCGGATCCTTCAGGCCTGCACGCGTACGACGGATCGCCTTCGAGACGGCCTTGACGGCGTCTTCCTGGCCGATGATCCGCTTGTGCAGCTCCTCCTCCATGCGGAGCAGACGCGTGGTCTCCTCCTCGGTGAGCTTGAAGACGGGGATGCCGGTCCAGTTTCCGAGGACCTCGGCGATCTGCTCGTCGTCGACCTCGGCGATGACGTCCAGGTCACCGGAGCGCCACTGCTTCTCACGCTCGGTGCGCTGGTGAACCAGCTGCTTCTCCTTGTCGCGCAGGTTCGCAGCCTTCTCGAAATCCTGTGCGTCGATCGCGGATTCCTTCTCGCGACGAGCGTCGGCGATCTTGTCGTCGAACTCGCGCAGGTCCGGCGGCGCGGTCATCCGGCGGATGCGCATGCGCGCGCCCGCCTCGTCGATGAGGTCGATGGCCTTGTCCGGCAGGAAGCGGTCGTTGATGTAACGATCGGCCAGCGTCGCGGCCGCGACGAGAGCACCGTCGGTGATCGAGACGCGGTGGTGAGCCTCGTAGCGATCGCGCAGACCCTTGAGGATCTCGATGGTGTGCTCGACGGTCGGCTCACCGACCTGAACGGGCTGGAAGCGACGCTCGAGAGCCGCGTCCTTCTCGATGTACTTGCGGTACTCGTCGAGGGTCGTGGCACCGATGGTCTGCAGCTCACCACGAGCGAGCTTCGGCTTGAGGATCGACGCCGCGTCGATGGCACCCTCGGCCGCACCTGCACCCACGAGAGTGTGCAGCTCGTCGATGAACAGGATGATGTCGCCGCGAGTGTTGATCTCCTTGAGGACCTTCTTCAGGCGCTCTTCGAAGTCACCGCGGTAGCGGCTGCCTGCAACCAGCGACCCGAGGTCGAGGGTGTAGAGCTGCTTGTCCTTCAGCGTCTCGGGAACCTCGCCGTTGACGATGGCCTGCGCGAGGCCTTCGACGACGGCGGTCTTACCGACGCCGGGCTCGCCGATGAGAACAGGGTTGTTCTTGGTACGGCGGCTCAGGACCTGCATGACGCGCTCGATTTCCTTCGCGCGACCGATGACGGGGTCGAGTTTGCCTTCCAGGGCAGCCTGGGTCAGGTTACGTCCGAACTGGTCGAGAACCAGCGACGTCGACGGGGTGCCCGCCTCGCCACGGCTGCCGCCGGACTCCGACGGCTCCTTGCCCTGGTATCCCGACAGCAGCTGGATGACCTGCTGGCGAACACGGTTCAGGTCGGCTCCGAGCTTGACCAGAACCTGAGCCGCGACGCCTTCGCCTTCGCGGATCAGACCCAGCAGGATGTGCTCGGTGCCGATGTAGTTGTGGCCGAGCTGCAGCGCTTCACGCAGGCTGAGCTCCAGAACTTTCTTGGCGCGCGGGGTGAAGGGAATATGACCGGACGGAGCCTGCTGGCCCTGACCGATGATCTCCTCGACCTGGCTGCGGACTCCTTCAAGGGAGATACCCAGCGACTCCAGAGACTTGGCCGCCACGCCCTCACCCTCGTGGATGAGACCGAGCAGGATGTGCTCCGTGCCGATGTAGTTGTGGTTGAGCATCCGGGCTTCTTCTTGAGCCAGGACGACAACACGCCGCGCGCGATCGGTGAACCTCTCGAACATCGCTCTCCCTCACTTCTCGGTGGGTGGTAGCACTCACCCACCAGGTCTTTCCAGCACCACGTTTTCGGTAACTCGGGGTCGCTCGGCATCGAAGGTGTCGCGCCTACGCTCGAATACGTCTGCGCGCCCAACTTCACTGTAGTTGGCCGGTGGTGCGCTTGCCGACCCTCGGTCCCGTAAAGCCTCGGTTCCGAAAGGTCCTACCGAGGCCCTCCATGCCTGCTTACCGTTCATAACGCGTGCACGGGCAGTTTCGTTTCCGGTTCGCTGTCCGCTGCTGGCGAACAACCGAACCGGCTACTTCGACGGCTTGACGATCGGGAACAGGATCGTCTCCCGGATACCCAATCCCGTCAGCGCCATGAGAAGGCGATCGATTCCCATGCCGGTGCCCGTCGTCGGCGGCATACCCTGTTCCATCGCGGCCAAAAAGTCCTCGTCCAGAACCATTGCCTCGTCGTCGCCGGCCGCAGCCTGACGCGCTTGATCCTCGAACCGCTCGCGCTGGATGACCGGGTCGACGAGTTCGGAGTAGCCGGTGGCCAACTCGAATCCTCGAACGTAGAGATCCCACTTCTCGGTGACGCCAGCGATGCTGCGGTGCTGACGCGTCAGCGGCGACGTCTCGACGGGGAAGTCCCGCACGAACGTCGGCGCGGACAGGTCGTCGCCCACCTGGTGCTCCCACAGTTCCTCGACGAGCTTGCCGTGTCCGTAGATCGGCTTGCCGTCCTTGCGTGGCACCTCGAGCCCGACCTTCTCCGCCAGTGCAAGAAGCTCGTCGACGGTGGTCTCCGGGGTGACGGTGACGCCGATGGCCTCCGACAGCGACGGGTACATCTCGAGCGTCGTCCACTCGCCGCTCAGGTCGTACGTGGAGCCGTCGGGAAGCACGACGACCTGCGTGCCCAACGCCGCCTGCGCGACTTCCTGGATCAATTCGCGCGTCATGCGGGCCGAGTCGTCGTACGTGCCGTATGCCTCGTACGTCTCGAGCATCGCGAATTCCGGCGAGTGCGACGAGTCGGCGCCCTCGTTGCGGAAGTTGCGGTTGATCTCGAAGACCTTCTCGATGCCGCCGACGACACAGCGCTTCAGGAAGAGTTCGGGAGCGATACGCAGGTACAGATCCGTGTCGAGTGCGTTGGAGTGCGTGACGAACGGACGCGCCGCGGCGCCGCCGTGCAGCGTCTGCAGCATCGGCGTCTCGACCTCGAGGAAGCCGCGACGTTCGAGCGCGTTACGCAGCTCGCGGACGACGGCGATGCGCTTGCGTGCGACCTCACGAGCCTCGGGACGGGTGATCAGGTCGAGGTAGCGCTGACGGATGCGCGTCTCCTCGTTCAGTTCCTTGTGCGCGACGGGCAACGGACGCAGCGCCTTCGACGCCATCTGCCATTCGTCCGCCATGACGCTGAGCTCGCCGCGTCGGCTCGAGATGACCTCGCCGTGCACGAACACGAAGTCACCGAGGTCGACGTCGGCCTTCCATGCTGCGAGCGCATCCTCCCCGACGCCCGCGAGGCTGATCATCGCCTGCAGCTGGGTGCCGTCGCCTTCCTGCAGCGTCGCGAAGCACAGCTTGCCGGTGTTGCGCACGAAGATGATGCGTCCGACGACGCCGACGAGCTGACCCGTCGTGGTGTCCGCGTCGAGGCTGGGGTACGCATCGCGAATCTCGCGCAGCGAGTGGGTGCGCGCCACCGAGACCGGGTAGGCCTCACGGCCCTGCTCGAGCAGCCGGTCCCGCTTTTCACGACGAATCCGTAGCTGTTCCGGCGTGTCGTCGACTATGTGGGAAGCTGCTTCAGTCACGGACACACACTTTATCCGCGAGCCCTACGTACCTCGCAAATGCATGTGCTTTTGCAGGAAGGGCTCGGGAACCGATCAGTGCGACGCGACGGCCTCGGCCTCGCGGACGCAGTGCCTGGCCTGTGTCAGGATGCCGAGCAGCCCGGCCGCCTTCAGCGCTTGATACCCGCCGACGAGGTCGGTGGCCTTCGTCAGACCCAGTTCCTGCAGCGAGGCGGCCGCGAGCGACGACGTGTATCCCTCGGAGCAGATCACGACCCATTCGACGTCGTGGTCGATGGCGGCGGCGAGTCGCGCGTCGCTGGTCGGATCGAGACGCCATTCCAGAACGTTGCGTTCGATCGCGAGCGCACCCGGAAGCGTTCCCTCCACGGCGCGCTGAGCCTGAGGGCGGATGTCGACGACGATCGCGCCACGTGCGACGGCGTCGCGCAGCTCGAAGACGGTCATGCGGTCGATCTTGGTGCGGGCCTGCTCCAGCATTTCGACGATGGTCATTTCGAAGGTCCTTCGGGTTCGTCGGTGAGCTCGGTGCGGGTTCTTCGAAGTGTGGACTTGTCCGTCACTTCGTAGTACGACATGGCCGTCAGAGGCGGCGAATAGGCATGCACGCTCAGCGTCGGGTGAGGAGTCGTCGGGTCGCTCCGCAGGCTCCGCTCCTGCCCGGTGATCGACGCGGGTGCACGCATGACGTCGTGAACCCAGCCGAGCGGGAACGACGCCTGATCTCCCGCGTCGAGACGTCGACGCTTCAACGCGTCTCCCGCCCAACGGTATTCGACGAGCGAGCCGCTGAGAACGGTGAGCGCTCCGAGCGACCCGGCATGGTCGTGCAGCTCGGTGGACCGGTCGGCGACCCAGCTGATCAGCCAGACGTCGAGGTCGTCGTCGGCGTGCAGGCGCGTCGACCAACGCTCGTCGGTGGGCCAGACTCCGCCTGCGGGCAGCAGGTGGTCGAAGCGGCCCTCCAGAACATCGGCAGCACCCTGATCGGTGATGCGCAGCAGGTCATGGGGGCGCAAGCGCGTCGGCAGCGTCAGCTGGGGAGAGACGGGCGCAGATACAGAAAAGACAGGTGTGGAAAGCACGGAAACTACTCCAGGGTGTGAAAATGAACGAGGCAGCGGTCAGCCTCGACAACACTCCTGGGGTCCCATGCACATCATCACGCCGACGATTCTGACACACGCAGCGCGAACGCGCTAGCGCGCCCGCCTTTTCGCCAGATTGCGTTCGTACACCAGACGCAGACCTTCGAGCGTCAGATCGGGCTCGTGATGCTCGATCGACGTGCTCTCGTCCATGATCAGCGGTGCACTGTCGCCGGTGCCGATGACCGCGACATCCTTGCCTGCGAACTCGGGCAGCTCGCGCCTGACGCGTCCGACGAGGCCGTCCACGAGACCCGCGAAGCCGAACACGGCCCCGGACTGCATGCACTCGACCGTGTTCTTCCCGACGACCGAGCGTGGACGAATCAACTCGACCTCACGAAGCGCCGCGGACCTCGACGACATTGCGGCCGTTGATATTTCGAGTCCGGGCGCGATCGCGCCACCGAGGAACTCTCCCTTGGCCGACACGACGTCGACACACGTCGTCGTGCCGAAATCGACGACGATGCATGCACTTCCGTACAGATCGTATGCCGCGAGGGTGTTCACGATCCGGTCCGCACCCACCTCTTTCGGATTGTCGACGAGCAGAGGCACTCCCGTGCGTACACCGGGCTCGACCACCACGTGCGGCACGTGCTTCCAGTACCGCGCCAGCATCGTGCGCATCTCGCGCAGCACCGACGGGACCGTCGACAGTGCCGATACACCGGTGATCCGATCGACGTCGTCGCCGAGAAGCCCACGCAGCATCAGAGCCAGCTCGTCCGCGGTGACGCGAGGATCGGTGCGCATCCGCCAGTCGCGCAACAACTTCGAGTGATCTCCACTGCCGGTGAAGAGCCCGAGCGTCGTCGACGTGTTGCGCACGTCGATCGCGAGAAGCACGGCTACACCGCGACGGAATCGGCGCGCAACGAGCGCGGGTCGATCAGGCCCGAACCCTCCGGCGCGTGTGCCGGGTCCGCACCGAGCACGACGGGCGCGTTCTTCTCGTCGACGAACACCACGCGCGGGGCGTAGTTCGCTACCTCCTGCTCGTTCATCACGCCGTAGGCGATCAGAATGACGAGGTCACCGGGATTGACGAGATGCGCTGCGGCACCGTTGATTCCGATGACGCCACTGCCGCGCTCACCGGTGATGACGTACGTTTCGAGGCGTGCGCCGTTGTCGATGTCCACGATCGTCACCTGCTCACCCTCGAGCAGGTCGGCAGCCTCCATCAGGTCCTTGTCGACCGTCACCGAACCCACGTAGTGCAGGTCCGCGTGCGTCACGGTGGCGCGGTGGATCTTCGATTTCATCATCGTACGAAACATGGTCGTTCCCTTCAGTTCTCGAGGAAGCCGGTGCCGACGGCGACCCCGACGTTGTCGATCAGCCGCGTCGTGCCGACCTTGGCTGCGACGAGCAGCCGGCCGTCGCCGCGTTCGGGCGCGGGACCGAGATCCACACCCCGAAGTTCCAGATAGTCCACTTTCACCTCGGGCGTGCTGTCGAGCACGCTCCGTGCGGTCGCCAGAATCGCCTCGGCGCCACCTGATGCCGCGTGGGCACCGGCGACGAGAGCCGCGGACAGCACCATCGCCGCCTCACGTTGGGCGGGATCGAGGTATCGGTTACGCGACGACAACGCGAGCCCGTCCTGCTCGCGAACCGTCGGAACGCCGAAGATCTTGACGTCGAAGTTCAAGTCCCGCACCATCTGTCGGATCAAAGTCAGCTGCTGATAGTCCTTCTCCCCGAAGTACGCCGCATGCGGCGTCGCTATCTGCAGCAACTTCGCGACGACCGTCAGCATTCCGGCGAAGTGAGTGGGACGCGACACCCCTTCGAGTTCGCTCCCGAGCGGGCCGGGATGGATCGTCGTGCGCGGGCCTGCCGGGTACATGTCGGACGCCGACGGAGCGAACACGAGCTCGACGCCTTCCTCGCGCAGAAGTTCGACGTCGGCATCGAGCGTACGCGGATACGCGTCGAGGTCCTCGCCTGCACCGAACTGCAGCGGATTGACGAAGATCGACACGATGACGACCGCACCGGTACGCCGCGCCTGACGCACGAGATGGATGTGCCCGGCGTGCAGAGCACCCATCGTCGGCACCAGCGCGACGGTCTTGCCCACGGCGCGAAGGGCTTTCGACACCGAGGTGACGACGGCCGGATCGTGGTGGACTGTCAGCTCCCCCGCCTTGTAGCTGCCTGCCAGGGTCATCGTTCACCTTCCAGAAATTCGACGAGCTCGGAGTTCGAGCCGATCTTCGTTGCCGCGCGCAGTGCGAGGGCTCGGTACTCGGCCGCGATGCCTGGATCGACTTTCGCCAGCGTCGCCAGGTGTGCTTCGACGGCGACGAGGTCGCCGCGGGCGACAGGCCCGGTCAACGCCGAGCGGCCGCGTCGCAACGCATTCTCGAGAGCGGCAGTGACGAGCGGTGCGAGGACTCGGACCGGGGTGTTCGGGTCCGTGTCGATACCAGGGAATCCAGGGCCGTCGAGTGCGACGCCGAGTGCGTCGATCGCGTCGGCGATGACCGTGACGAGGTGGTTGGACCCATGCGCGAGAGCTGCGTGATAGAGCACCCGATTCTCTTCGGCGACGTGAACCGGCTCGCCACCGAGCTCGAGGACGAGCGCCTGCGCCACCGCGTAACCGATCTCGTCGGCGGCGGTGATACCGAAACACGCGGACGACAAACGGTCCGTGTCCTCGGCTTCACCCGTGAACGTCATCGCGGGGTGGATCGCCAGGGGAATTGCCCCGAGCGCCGTCAGCGGTGCGAGCACCGAGATGCCGTTGGCACCCGACGTGTGTACGACGAGTTTTCCCGGGGCCACCGCGCCCGTCGACGCCAATCCGGAGGCGATGGATGCGAGTTCGGTGTCGGGAACAGCGAGAACGAGAAGCTCTGCGCGACGCGCGACCTCGTCGACCGGCAGAATCTCGGTGTCGGGCAGTCGGGTCGTCGCCCGCTGCACCGGATCCGCGGATACCGCGGAACACGCCACGACGACGTGGCCGACGCGCTCGAGCGCCTCGCCGACCGCAGTGCCCACACGGCCCGCGGAAACGATTCCCACGGTGAGGCGTGCAGGTGCGATGTCGGCGGTGAACTCCGATGAGGTCACCAAAGATCCCTTCGTTCGTTCCAGTCCCGCTCGGCGGGTACCAGACGTCCTTCAGGAAGGATAGCGGCATCGTGCACCGCCCGACCACGGGCCGAGCGCGTGATCTATTTCACGGGCGGCGTGTCAGTCCGCGCGACGGCGGTGCCGACGCGTCTGAGGCTCGGACCCGCCCGATTGCAGGCCCGCCATGATCTCGGCGACGGACCGGCCGTTCGAGTGAGCTCCGTCGGCGTCGACCTCCGGCTCCGCGCGACGACGGCGACGCGGTGAGACCGGGGGCAGCCCGTCGTCGTACGTCGGTGCAGGGTCGGGAGCGGGCGCAGGGTCCGGCGACGCCTCCGCTGCTGCCTCGCCGCCGACGTACGCGGGTTCTGGCTGCGGCTGCGGCTCCGGCTCCGGCTCGCGCTCGGGTTCCGGGAGAGAGGGTGGGCCTGCAGGCGAGCCGACCGGCTCGTTGACGAGGGGCGCGATGGGTGCGCGCGGCGGCATCGGAACACGACGTCCGCTGCCGGGGATCCGGACATCCGTCGCGCGCTCGGACCGTCGACGGGTAGGAGCTGCGGTGGAATAGCCCGTCGATCCGGGGTCTTCGCTGCCGATGGGGACGTCGGGGTACAGCACGGACGTCTCGGCCGTGACGGGCTCGTCGAGCGGGTTTCCCAGCCCGGCGACGGGCGCGCTCTCGGCGTCCGACGTGCTGGCCTGCGGCTGCGAACCGCCGCCCGGGACGTAAAGGCCCGACGCCGCAGCCTGGTAGTTCTCGTAGCTGCGACCGCCGAGTTCCTGCATCCGTGTCGCCTCGGCGCGCAGCGCCACACGTTCGGTGGGCAGGTTTCCGTCGAACAGCAGCTGCAGGTTCTCGCGGAGATGCGCGAGTTCCGCGCGCAGAGCTGCGACCTCGGTGGTTTCGAGCTGCACCTCGCTGCGCACCCGGGCCTCGACGCCCAGCTCGTACTCACGCCGGGCGGAGATCTCGCGTGCGAGCTGCAGTTCGTACACCGTCTGCAGATCCTTGGCCTTGGCCTGATCGGCCACTGCGTCGCGTCGATACTTGGTCATCGCGAAGGCGCCGACGATCGCGGCCCACAGCGCCGAGACCAGGCCGACGCGCAGCCATTGAATGTTCTCGCTGAACAGCAGCAGCGCACTGGCTGCGATGCCGAACACCACCAGGGCGGCGATGAACAGCTGGCTCGCACTGCGCCGCGGACGGCGGGTCGCTTTCGCGCGAGTCGGTTCGGTCATGGCAACCAGGGTAGCCGGGAAATCGGACTACACGAGACAAGCTGAAACGTCGATCTGATTCGATTCACAAGACCGTCGTGTTCACACGGTAGGAGCGAGGCTCACGGCGTGGGCTCGTCGGGCGAGTCGTCCGGCGTGCGGCAGCAGTGTTCGAGCCACAGCGCAGCGCCGACGAGCGCTGCACCCGCGACGAGTCCGACGATCGCGCCCGCTCGGTCGGAGGCGGCCGCACGCACGGTCGACACCATCGGCATCACATGCAGCAGGAATCCGATCCATACGCCGGTCGCAGCAGCGCCGACCAGTGCCGAAGCCTTTGCCAGAGCCAAGGCTCGCGCTGCGGTGATCGGGTGAATCTGACGCGGGCCTGAGCCGATCTGACGCCGGTCGACTCTGGATCGGATCACGAACGCGAGGATCGTCTCGACCAACGCGACGGGATAGAGCGACGCGCCTGCGTAGACCGGGATGGGCGGCAACGATCCGTAGAACGTGCGCACCAGCAACCACGTGGCGACGGCCGCGATGACGGCGAGACCGATCAGATCCCAGACACGAGTCGGTTTCACGCGGACTCCGGTGTGTCGAGCGTCATGTCGGTTCGACGCACGCCCGCACGCTCGTCAGCGCCGAGGGCAGCGAGCCACTCGGTGACAGGGCGAACCGTGCCGTCGACCTCGAGCGTCGCAGCCGGGTCGACGTCGAGCCACGGGATCAGAACGAACGCCCGCTCGTGCGCACGAGGGTGCGGCAGAAGAAGTTCGGCATCGTCGCTGCTCACGTCGTCGCACACGACGATGTCGACGTCCAGGCTGCGTGGCC
The DNA here is from genome assembly GCF_011770055.1 of Rhodococcus sp. B10. Classification (NCBI taxonomy): domain Bacteria; kingdom Bacillati; phylum Actinomycetota; class Actinomycetes; order Mycobacteriales; family Nocardiaceae; genus Rhodococcus; species Rhodococcus sp. B10. The sequence goes on from NZ_JAAFYV010000027.1 coordinate 29,809, forward strand.
CCCATCGCTGCACGCGGACCCGATCGGCAGCCGTTTCGCATGCACGGGCGAAGTCGAGCCACTCCCACGGCCCGCGAGCGACATCGTCGACGATCAGAATCGCGTTGATAAAATCCTGCTGCTCGACGCCTCCCCACGGCTCCGACGAGTAGACGGCCGACGCGGCCACGAGCCGATCGCCGAGCGCGTCGACGACCGATCGAAGATGCGCGAGCGAATCTCCGATGTTGCTGCCGATCGACAGCACGGCACGCGTCACGACCTGCTCCGGTAAGCGACGACCGCGACGTCGCCGAACGTCAGCGGAATCGGCGCCGACGGTTTGTGCAGGGTGACCTCGACCGCGTCGACTCGCTCGTCGGCCATGACGCCGTCGGCGATCTCGGCGGCAACCGTCTCGATGAGATCCCGGGGTGGGCCTGCCACGATCTTCGCCGCGGCCTCGGCGAGTTCGCCGTAGTGCATCGTCCGCGTCAGATCGTCCGTGGCCGCAGCCGGACGCAAGTCCATCCACACGATGATGTCGACGACGAAATCCTGGCCGTCACGCTTCTCGAAGTCGAAGACCCCGTGATGTCCGCGGACGACGAGTCCACGCAACTCGATCCGGTCGCTCATGCGCCTCCTGACTGCCATGCTGCTACGACCGCTACCGCGTCGAGCGAGGAGATGGCGTCGTGCACCCGGACGCCCCACGCGCCGCCCGCGACGGCGAGGGCCGACACGACGGCCGTGGCGACTTCGCGGCCTGCCGGGGGGCGCGGTGCGCCGTCGTCGGCGGCGAGCAACGATCCGAGAAAGCGCTTGCGCGACGCACCGATGAGCACCGGCATCCCCAGCTCGACGAACGTCGGCAGCGCATGCAGCAACTGCCAGTTGTGACGCGCGTTCTTCGCGAACCCGAGACCGGGATCGAGGATGATGTTCGACGCGTCGACGCCTGCTGCGAGCGCGAGATCGACCTGCTCGAGCAATTCGCGTCGGACGTCGGCGACGATGTCGTCGTAGTGCTCGACGCCCCCGGCGTGCACGTAGGCCGTCGCCGGTCGCCAGTGCATCAGAATCCACGGCACGCCTGCGTCGGCGACGACGTTGGCCATGTCCGGGTCCGCGCGTCCACCCGAGACGTCGTTGACGATCGACACTCCTGCCTCGATCGCAGCCGCGGCGACCGACGCCCGCATCGTGTCCACGCTGGTCGTGACTCCGTGCCTGGCCAGAGCGGCGATGACCGGAGCGACGCGGTCCGCCTCCACCTCGGGTGCGACGCGTGCAGCGCCGGGACGAGTCGATTCGCCGCCGACATCGACGATGCCGACGCCGCAGTCGCGCAGTTCGAGACCGTGCGCGACAGCCGCGTCGAGGTCGAGATACCGGCCACCGTCGGAGAACGAGTCGGCGGTGACGTTGAGAACACCCATCACGACGGGTGCGGCGGGCACGCTCATTTGCGAAGAATGAGATCCAACGCCTCGGCCCTGGACGCGGCACTGGATTGCAACAGACCGCGCACGGCCGACGTCGTCGTGCTCGCACCGGGTTTGCGGATGCCGCGCATCGCCATGCACAGATGCTCGGCCTCGATGACGACGATGGCGCCCCGCGGATCGAGCTTGCGCATGACCGCGTCGGCGATCTGGCTGGTCAGGCGCTCCTGCACCTGCGGGCGCTTGGCATACAGGTCGACGACGCGTGCGAGCTTGGACAGGCCGGTGACCTTGCCTGCCTTGCCCGGGATGTACCCGACGTGGGCGACGCCGTGGAAGGACACCAGGTGGTGCTCACACGTCGAGAACATCGGAATGTCGCGCACCAGCACCAATTCCTGGTGGCCCTCGTCGAACGTGGTGTTCAGCACGGAGTCGGGATCGGTGTAGAGGCCCCCGAAGATCTCCTTGTACGCCCGCGCGACGCGTGCCGGGGTGTCGACGAGTCCGGGACGATCCGGATCCTCGCCGACAGCGATCAGCAGCTCGCGCACCGCCGCCTCCGCCCGGGGCTGATCGAACGTCTGCCCCGTCTCGACCGCGACGAGCTCGCCGACGCCGTTGACCGCGGCCGCGCCGTCGTCGCCGGCATGCCTGACTGACACCAAGATCGCACCTCCGTTGGCGGGGTTCGGATGCCCCGAGGATTCTTCGTCAGCCTAGCGTCCGGGCAAAAGCGCAGAACGAGCTAGTGCTGCCCGTTCGGCCCTTCCCAGCGCTGAGTGCGTGGGCCACCGTCCTCGTCACGGCCGGGCTCGTTGCCGTCCGGGCGAGGTTCCGGGTTCGACGGGAGACCGCCGAGCGGATCCCAGTGCTGGGTCGGCGGGCTGTCGTGGCCCTCGCCCTGGCTCGTGTCACCGTTGTGGCCGCGGTTGTCGGACCCCTGATGACCCGGCCCCTGATGACCGGGTGTCCGGTATTCGGGCGCCTGATATTCAGGCGCCTGGTACTCGGGTGCCTGGTACTCGGGTGCCCGATACTCCGGGGGCTGGTACTGCGGCGGACGGTAGTGCGGCGACTGATACGCGGGCTCGGTCGGTCCCGAATTCGGCCCGGTCGACTCGCGCGGAGGCCAGCCCGGTGCCGACCACCCTGCGGGAGCACCGTAGTCGGGCCGCGAACCCTGCGGCCGCGGTTCGGGAGCCCGGTAACCGCCGCCGTTGTTGCCACCGCCGTTGTTGCCACCGCCGTTGCCCTGGCTGTGGGCAGGCCCACCGTTGTACGGGCTCACGCCCTGGGGATGCGTCCCGTGCGACCCGTTGACCGGCGCACCGTTGGTGTACCCACCGTTCGTGTAGCCGCCGTTGCGTCCACCCCCCTGAGCGTCCTGCCCCTTGCTCAGCTGCGGCGAACCGGCGTACTGCGGCTGCGGGAACGGTTGCGGCGGAACGACTTTCGGTGCGATCGGCTGCGGCGGCCACGGCTCGCCACGTTCGAGGGCCAGCTCGCGCGGCGTCTTCACCGGCGGCTTGTCCGACGGAATCCGCTCACCGAAGTCGTTGAAGGTGGTGATCCGCGGACGCTTGGTGACACTGGTGAAGATCTTCTCCAGGTCCTTGCGCGTCAGGGTTTCGCGTTCGAGGAGTTCGGTAGCCAACGTGTCGAGCACGTCGCGGTACTCGTTGAGGATTGCCCACGCCTCGGTGTGTGCAGCCTCGATGAGCTTGCGCACTTCCTCGTCGATCTCGCGGGCGACCTCGTGCGAGAAGTCGGACTGCACGCCCATCGAGCGGCCGAGGAACGGATCGCCCTGCTCCTGGCCGTAGCGGACTGCGCCGAGCTTGCTGCTCATGCCGTACTCGGTGACCATCGCGCGCGCGATCTTGGTGGCCTGGTCGATATCCGACGACGCACCCGTCGTCGGCTCGTGGAACACCAGTTCCTCGGCGGCGCGGCCGCCCATCGCCATGACGAGGCGAGCGATCATCTCGGACCTGGTCATCAGACCCTTGTCGTCCTCGGGGACCGTCATCGCATGTCCGCCGGTGCGGCCGCGGGCAAGGATGGTCACCTTGTAGACGGGCTCGATGTCCGGCATCGCCCACGCGGCGAGCGTGTGACCGCCCTCGTGGTACGCGGTGATCTTCTTCTCGTGCTCGCTGATGATGCGGCTCTTGCGACGCGGGCCGCCGACGACGCGGTCGACCGACTCCTCGAGCGACGCCTCGGTGATGACCGTGCCGTTCTCGCGAGCGGTGAGCAGAGCTGCCTCGTTGATGACGTTGGCCAGGTCCGCGCCGGACATTCCGACGGTGCGCTTGGCGAGCCCCTCGAGGTCGGCATCCTGTGCAACAGGCTTGCCCGCGGCATGCACCGCGAGGATCGCGCGACGGCCGGCGAGGTCGGGGGCACCGACCGGAATCTGACGGTCGAAGCGGCCGGGACGCAGCAGCGCGGGGTCGAGGATGTCGGGACGGTTGGTGGCGGCGATCAAGATGACGCCGGTGCGCTCACCGAAGCCGTCCATCTCGACGAGCAACTGGTTGAGCGTCTGCTCCCGCTCGTCGTGGCCACCGCCCATGCCTGCGCCACGCTGGCGTCCGACGGCGTCGATCTCGTCGACGAAGATGATGCACGGGCTGTTCTGCTTGGCCTGCTCGAACAGGTCGCGAACGCGGGACGCACCGACACCGACGAACATCTCGACGAAGTCCGAGCCGGAAATGGTGAAGAACGGAACGCCTGCCTCACCTGCGACTGCGCGGGCGAGCAGCGTCTTACCGGTTCCGGGAGGTCCGTACAGCAGGACTCCGCGGGGAATCTTGGCGCCGAGCGACTGGTAGCGGGCGGGATTCTGCAGGAAATCCTTGATCTCGTAGAGCTCTTCGACGGCTTCGTCGGCGCCCGCGACGTCCTGGAACGTCGTCTTGGGCATGTCCTTGCTGAGCTGCTTGGCCTTCGATTTGCCGAAGCCCATGACGCCACCGCGTCCACCGCCCTGCATACGGCTCATGACGAAGACGAAGAGTCCGAGCAGGACGATCATCGGGAGGAGGAAGAGCAGCAGCGACGAGAACCAGCTGTCCTGCGAGACGACGGTGTTGAAGCTCTGCAGACCGTCCTGGTTGACCTTGTCGAAGATGGTCTGCGACGCCGAATCCGGGTACTTCGCGAGGATCTGTGTCTCGCCCTCGGTAGCGTCGTTTCCGTTCTTCAGATCGAGACGGATCTGCTGCTCACGATCGTCGATCTGCGCGGTGTCGACGTTGCCCGAATCGAGCTGCGCTATCGCCACCGACGTGTCGACGGTCTTCCAGCCACGCGTGTCGTTTCCGAAGTAGCTGAAGGCGTAGATCACCAGCAGGATGCCGAAAACGATGGCCAAGTTGCGTATAACTGTCTTCCGATTCATACAGCTTCAGCCGAGACGGCCTCGTCCTTTCCAGTCTGCTCCGATGAGCGGCGTCCGGCCGCTACCGGATGCTCAAGGCTACCGCGTACTTCCGACACGGGCCCGAAGTGCATCAGGTGCCCAGTGCTGGGCCGATACGTCTCGAACCGCCCGACGACGCAGCGCGCTTCTGCGTTGTACAACGTTCCCCCTACCCCTGAGGTTCCCCGACCCCGACGGCGTCTCGTTCAAACGGCACGATAGACCGTGAGCAGGTCTATGGTAGTGACCGTGCAGCCAGGCTCGGACCGAGTCACCGTGAATCAGGAGAGCGTCCCGGCCGCATCGGACGAATCCCGGACGTTGCAGACACCGCTGTTCGATTCCCCGGTCGACGTGGGTGGCCCGTTCCGCGCCGCCTGGACGGTGGCACTGGCCACCGACCGGGCGACTCCTCCCGACCTGGCGTCGTTCCTCCCCGATTCCGACGCGGCCCGACGCGGCTGGCTGATGCAACTGATCTCGATAGACCTGCAGGAACGCTGGCTGCGCGCTCGTCTGCCCAAGCGCCTGCCGGAGTACTGCACCGAGTTCCAACTCGATCGCGCGTCTCTGCCGCCCGGGCTGATCTACGAGGAGTTCTGCATCAGGCGCCAGGGCGGTGACGCGGTGTCACCGCGCGAGTACGTCGCCGCGTATCCCCATCAGGCGTCCGAGTTGACCGAGCTGCTGAACACGACGTCGGGCGAACCGACCGATACCCACGACGCCCGGGCGGTTCCGGACGCGACGCAGGCCGCTGCCGCCACCGCCACCGCTGCGGCCGGGTCGTTCACCGCCGATCTGTCGTGGACCCACCCACGGACCAGGGACGAGCTGGAAGATCTCGACGACGGGGACCGGCTGGACGACTTCGATCTTCTGATGGGGCTGGGACGCGGCGCGTTCGCGCGGGTGTTTCTCGCACGCCAGCGATCGATGCAACGCGTCGTCGCCGTCAAGATCTCCGAGGATCGCGGTAGCGAGCCGCAGACACTAGCGTAGCTCGATCACGACTACATCGTGCGCGTCTTCGATCAACGGATACTGCCGGAGAAGAAGCTGCGGCTCCTCTACATGCAGTACCTGCCGGGCGGGACGCTGCTCGACGTGCTGCACCGAACGAGGAAGATCCCGCCCTCCGAGCGTTCGGGACAGACGTTGCTCGACGCCATCGACGCCGCCATCGAGATGAAAGGCGGGCTGCGTCCCACCGATTCGACTGTGCGCCACTACCTTTCGACGCTCACCTGGCCGGAGACAGTGGCCTGGATCGGCAGGCGGCTCGCCGAGGCACTGAACTACGCGGGCGATCGCGGCGTCCTGCACCGCGACATCAAACCGGCCAACGTACTGCTGACCGCGGAAGGCGTCCCCAAGCTCGCGGACTTCAACATCAGCTTCAGCGACAACGTCAAGGGCGACAGTCCGGTTGCGTACTTCGGCGGCTCGCTGTCCTACATGTCGCCCGAACAGTTGGAAGCGTGCCATCCCGGCTTGCCCGGTCGCGCAGAGGATCTCGACACTCGTAGCGACCTCTACTCGCTCGGCGTCGTGCTGTGGGAATTGCTCACCGGCGTGAAGCCGTTCGACGACACGGACGTCGGGTCGACGGCGGGAGACCGAACCACGATCGACGGCCTGCTCGGGATGCGGTTGGCGGGCGTCGCCGACGACGCGTTGTCCTCGCTACCGCCGCACTGTCCGACGACGCTGCGACGCGTCCTGCTGAGGTGTCTGGCCGCGAACCGGGACGACCGATGGCCGACGGGACGAGAACTGGCGCAGCAGTTCGACCTGTGTCTCGACGCGCACGCTCGCGGTCTCGTCGACCCTCCCCCGTCGAGTGCGCGGTTTCGCATTCGCCCGTTCACCGTTCCGGTGATGACGGCGGCCATCGGCATCCCCAATGTGATCGCCGCGGTCTACAACTATCAGCACAACAAGGCGCTCATCATCAGCGATCTGTCCGAGGTGGCCCAGGACAGATTCGAAGCGGTCAGCACGGTCATCAACGGCATCGCCTGGCCGCTCGGCCTCGTGATGATCGTGTACTGCGGACGTCGCATCATCTCGGTGCCGCATGTGTTGCGCGCGGGACGGGCCGTGTCGGAGGAGCGGCTTGCACGGACCAGGGCCGACACCCTGCTCGTCGCGGACCGCGTCGTCGCGGTGTGCCTCGGTCTGTGGATCGTTGCCGCCGTGGCCTATCCGGTGTCGTTGCAGATCGCCGCGGGCGCGGTGCCGACGAAGGCCTACGTGCACTTCTTCGCGTCGCTCGGCGTGTGCGGCGCGATGGCGACCGCGTACCCGTTCTTTCTGGTGTCGCTGTTCACGATTCGATGTCTGTACCCGTCGCTGCTGCCGTACGGACACGCCGACAGCGAGGACGTCCGACGACTTCACGCACTTGACCGTCGGAGCGTCGTCTATCTCGCGGTGGCCGCGTCGATACCTCTCGTCGCCGTCGCAGGACTCACTTTCGTTCCCGCCGAGGACATTCCGGACATCATCGGCGTCGTGCGTGTCATGTGCGTCGGCGGTATCGCCGCGTTCGTCGTGTCGTACTCGATCTTCCGACTCCTCGAGAGCGACCTGCGTGCGCTGCGACGCGCGGTGTCGATGGACAGCTGAACGCTCAGCCTCCGTAGACCTTCGGGTCGAGGGTGCCGATGTACGGCAGGTCGCGGTAGCGCTCGTTGTAGTCGAGGCCGTAACCGACGACGAACTCGTTCGGAATGTCGAAGCCGACGTTGGCGACCTCGACGTCGACCTTGATCGCGTCGGGCTTGCGCAGCAGCGTGACCACCGACAGCGACGCAGGGTTGCGCGTCGCCAGGTTTCGCTTGAGCCACGACAGCGTCAGACCGGAATCGATGATGTCCTCGACGATCAGGACGTTACGGCCGTTGATGTCGCGATCGAGGTCCTTGAGAATGCGCACGACGCCGGACGACGACGTCGACGAGCCGTACGAACTGACAGCCATGAATTCGAGCTGCGTGGGGATCGGCAGGGCACGCGCGAAATCGGTCATGAACATGATGGCGCCCTTGAGGACACCGACGAGCAGCAGATCCCCTTCGGGGCTGCCTTCGGGATATCGCTTCGCTATCTCCTCCGCCAGTTCGGCGGTGCGCGTCCTGATCTGCTCCTCGGAGATGAGAACTGACTCGATATCGCCCTCGTACACGGCGCATCCCTTCATAGGTTCGTTCACTGTTTCTCGGACCGGCCGGAATCACAGCAGACTCCATTCGAGCTCTGCTCCAAGCCTGCCATGTCGACGCTGCACCACCAACCTCGCACCTGCCGGTCCTCCGCCGACCGCCACTCCCCCTTGGCCTCGCCACCGCACGATCAGGTCGTCGATGGTTCGCAGTTGCCTGTCGGACAACGAGTGTGCGCCGACCTCGTGCAACCACACGCGAACTGCCCTGCGTCGCAGCGCAGCGGGGCGGTCCGCGATGGCCGTCACGTCGAGTTCGTCGCCCGCACGCGCCGACGCGAGGAGTTCCGAGGCGAGGTCGTCGAGCACCGCGGCGTCCTCGCGCAGCTGAGCAGCAGTGCGCGCCAACGCAGGTGCGACGCCTCCGCCGAGAACGTCTTCGAGCAGCGGAAGCACCTCGAGCCGCAGCCGGACGCGGGTGAAGTCGCTGCTGACGTTGTGTGGGTCCTCGAACGGCGTCAGACCGAGTTCCTCGCACGCCGCCCGCGTCACCGACCGGCGGACTCCGAGCAGCGGACGACCCCACGGCTCGTCCCAGTCGGCCATACCCGCGATCGACCGGGGTCCGGACCCCCGTGAGAGTCCGAGCAGCACCGTCTCGGCCTGGTCGTCGAGGGTGTGGGCGACGAGAACGTTCGCGCCGTCCCGTGCCTCGTCGAGCGCCGCGTACCGCGCGCGCCGAGCGGCCGCCTCCATGCCACCGACGCGATCGACGCGCACCGGCAACACCGTCGCGTCCGCACATCCGAGCGACACCGCGGTGGCTGCGGCCGCGTCGGCGACATCCTTCGACCCGGGTTGCAGCCCGTGGTCGACGACGAGAGCGCGCACCGACGACGCCTCGGCGACGGCCGCAGCGGTGAGCGCCAACGAATCCGCGCCTCCGGACAACGCAACGGCAACCGGACCCGGCCACGACCTGATCCACGCGCGAACCGCATGCCGAACCTCGAGGATCGCAGGGCCCTCGGGCAGCGGCGCGACCGGTGTCATGCCAGGACGCGAGCGATCCACCGGTCGGGATCTTCGATCTCGTCGAGCTTCGGCAGCGTCGTCGCATCGGTCCAGATTCGGTTGAACTCGGCCATGCCGACCTTGCCGACGACGTGGTCGACGAATGCCTTGCCGCGCACGTACTGCGCCATCTTGGCGTCGATGCCGAGCAATGCGCGGACGATGCGCTGCAACGGGTTGGTCTTGCGCCGACGTCGACCGTCGAAGGCGCTGCGGATCTGGGCGACCGCGGGCACCACGGCGGGTCCGACCGCGTCCATGACGTGGTCCGCGTGGCCCTCGAGCAACGTGCCGAGCACGAGCAGTCGATCGATGGCGTCACGCTGCTCGGGTGCTTGCGTGGCACGCAGCAGGCCGACGATGCCTGCATCCTCGGCCCTGTCGGACTGTCGCCGGTTCTTCAACGCCTCGGTCAATCGGTTCGCGAACTGGCTCATCGGCTCGTCGACACCGTCCGACAGCACCGCCACCGAACCACGCATGTAGTCGCCGAGCCACGGCGCCGACGAGAACTGGACACGGTGGGTCACCTCGTGCAGGCAGACCCACAGCCGGAAGTCGCTGGGCGGCACGCGCAGTGCGCGTTCGACGGCGATGACGTTGGGCGCGACGAGCAGCAGCGTCCCGTGCTCACCGGTGAACGGGTCGTACTGGCCGAGGATCGCACTGGACAGGAACGCCAGCATCGCACCCGCCTGCAGGCCCGCGGGCTTGCCTGCGAGCAGTCCCGACGGCTCGGAGTCCGGCTCACCGGTCAGATGCTTCATCGACGACGCGGCCGCGTCGATCCAGCCGGCCCGATCGACGATGCGTGCCTGCGGGACAGGAAGGCCGTCGGCGAGTCCGGTGGTCTCGCGCACCGGCCCCTCGGCTCGCACGGACGCGTCGGCGAGCTCGGTGACCACGGCGTCCGCGGTGTAGCGAGACGTCGACGGTTCCTTCGGGGCCAGTGTGGCGCCGGTCCTGGCCGCGAGTGCCCAGTCGACCGACGAGCCGAAGCCCGACGAGCTCTCCGCGTCGCGATCGCTCATGCAGGTACCACTGTTTTGTCTTGTAGCTCTGTCATCGGCAACCACACATCCTCAGTGTCGACGCCACCGCGTCGAGCGCAGGTCTGCTGATCTCCGGCGGACGATCGTTGGACATCAGCGCGAACGTCAGTGTTCTGCCGTCGACGTCGACGACGAAGCCGGCAAGCGCACTCGCTGTCGACAGTGTGCCAGTTTTGGCGCGGATCCAACCGGCTCCGACGCGATCGGCGCTGGCGTAGCGGTCGGACAGGGTTCCGGTGGCACCGGCGATCGGCAGGTAGTCGAGCATCGGACGCAGTTCGGCCTTCCCTGATCCGGCGGCGCTCGTCATGATCTCGTCGAGAAGCCGCGCCGGAATCAGGTTGTCGACCGACAGGCCGCTCGTGTCGTGCAGTTCCACGCCGTCGAGGTCGTAGCCGGCCGAGAACAGCGTCTGTCCGATCGAGTCGATCGCTCCTTGGAACGACGCCTGCGCGTTCGTCTCGATGGCGATCTCGCGCCCGATCGCTTCGGCGAGAACGTTGTCCGAACGGCCGAGCATCTGGCCGAGACGATCGCGCAGAGGCGCCGACTGCACACTCGCCACCTGATCTGCGCCCTGCGCGGCCGTGCCGATCGACACACGAGCCGGATCGATACCGAGCCCGCGCGCGAGGGCACGACCGGTGTCGAGTGCCGGTTCGGCGCTACGCGGTGACTCGTCCTCGGCCGGAACGGAACGTCCGCCGTCGAGCATGATCGGTTCGATCGGTGTGATGTACCCGGCGGCGACGTCGGGCGCGAACCAGCCCTGCGCCATCGTCGACCCGTTGTAAATCGACGTGTCGACGACGATCTTGTCGACCGGAGTGCCCGCCTTCGAGATCTGTTCGACGAGGTCGTCGATCCGCGCCGCACCCGGGTAGAAGCCCGGGGTGCCGACGGGCTGCGCGGTGAGCGTCGGATCGCCTCCCGCGATCAGCACGATCTCCCCCGGCGCCGCGCCTTTGACGACCTTCGTCGTCACGCGGTGTTCCTGAGGCAGAGCCAGCATCGCGGCCGCCGCCGTCAGCACCTTCGTCGTCGACGCCGGGGTCATCGGCGTATCGGGCGACGAGGACCACAGCACGTCACCGCTGACGGCGTCGGCGACGACGCCGGTGAACGAACCGAGATCGGGCGATCCGACGACGGGAGCCAAGGCCGCGGTCAGAGCGGCCTGCGTCGGTATCGGCGCGGTGTCCGGGTACGGAACGATCGACGGAACCGGCATGACGGCGTCGGGCTCGGGGGCCGTCTCCGTGTCCGACACCGCGTCGGACGTCGTCGGGACTATTGCCGCGACCGCGACCCCGCCTGCTGCCACGATCACGACGGCCACGAGTATCAGGAGGACGCGCGTCCGCCGTCGTCGCCGGCCGGCGGTGGGACCGAGAATTCGCTTGGTCAGGCCCGCCAACATTCCTCCATCTGCTTCGAGCTCTGCCGGTCGGCAGTTCATCCAACAGTATCCCTGGGTCCGGTACGCTTGCGCCGCGAAGCATCATGCGTCGCCCATGACGCACGACACGAAGAGAAGAGCGAGGGCTGCACGTGCCGTTCGACGTCACCATCGAGATCCCCAAGGGACAGCGCAACAAGTACGAGGTCGACCACGTCAGTGGCCGCGTTCGCCTCGACCGTTACCTGTACACGGCGATGGCATATCCGGCCGACTACGGCTTCATCGAAGGCACGCTCGGCGAGGACGGCGACCCTCTGGACGCGTTCGTTCTGCTGCCCGAGTCCGTGTTCCCCGGCGTCATCGTCGAGGCTCGCCCGGTCGCGATGTTCAAGATGGTCGACGAGGCAGGCGGCGACGACAAGATCCTGTGCGTTCCGGCAGGCGACAAGCGCTGGGATCACATCCAGGACCTCTCCGACGTCTCGACGTTCGAGCTCGACGCGATCAAGCACTTCTTCGTCCACTACAAGGACCTCGAGCCGGGCAAGCATGTCGAGGCGGCCGACTGGGTCGGTCGCGCAGAGGCAGAAGCCGAAATCGCTGCGTCCTTCAAGCGTTTGGCGGACAATCCGGAGCACTGAGTCGAATACCGGCTCGGCACGAAAGGGATCAGGTGGGGAGAGACATGACGGACAGCAATTCGGTCGGTAGCGCCGTCGGCGGAAGCGGCGAGCGACGCAATGCCGATTCGCGGCCCATTTCCGATCCGGCGCAATTCCCCGATCTGCCGGTCACGGTCGTCCTCGACCGCATTCCGGTCCCGATCCTCGCTGTCGATCCGAGCGGTGCCATCGTCTTCGCGAACGAGGCGTTCGACGAATTGTTCGGCACGGACCGTTCCGAACGGGCCGACTTCCACCTGCACGACATCTTCCCGGATCGGGCTCCCGAGGGAGTCAACGTCGCGGACATGTTCCTGACGACGGTCGCGACACGCGCCGATTCGTTGTGGCGAATGACCGACAAGTCCGGCGATGTCGTGCAGGTGCGGGCCAGCAAGTCGATTCTGCGACGGGCCGAGGACACCGTCGTGCTCGTCGCGCTCGAGGACTTCACCGATCAGCTGTGGAACGACCCGAAGAGCGCGCTGCGCTGAGACGGTCTCACCGGGTGGGTTCGAGACTCATCCGGTGAACACCCTCGCTTGATTGCCGCCCGACCGCTTGGCCTCGTACATCGCCGTGTCCGCTTTGAGCAGCGCGGCGTGGACCATTTCCGCAGCCTCGTCGGCGTGCAATGTCCGCCACGCGTCCGCCGAGATGAGTGAGGCGCCGACGCTTCCCGTCACCGGTATCTCGTTCTGGATGCGCGCGAGTGCCGCCCGAATCCGTTCGGCCATGTTCAGTGCGTCCGGCGGTGTCATCACCGACGCAACCGTGAATTCCTCACCGCCCGTTCGGGCCACACATGCTCTCCGCGGCGCTGCTGCGGCGAGACGCTCGGCCGTCGCTTTCAACACTCGATCGCCTGCCGCGTGACCGTAGGTGTCGTTGACGTTCTTGAACCGATCGAGGTCGACGACCGCCAGCACGACGGTCTGACCCGCCGAGCAATCGCACAGCAGACGTTCGAGGCGAAGATCGAAACCGCGTCGGTTGAGCAGGCCCGTCAGCGAGTCCGTGTTGGCGAGGTCGAGCTGCGTCTTGATGACCGCGCGGAACGCGATGACGGAGTTGACGACGAGCAGCGCGACGAGCGTCTGCGCGATGACGGCTGACAGATCCTGCTCGCGTTCGAGGTACGTTGCCACGGACAGCACGAGAATCACGATGCTGACGAAGACGGCATGCGCCCGCAGCACCCGCCGACTCGAGAAGTACGCGATATAGGTGCCGATGACGGCGAACAGCGACGTGACAGCCAGTGCGAATCCGCGAGAGGTGAAGGTGAACAGCACGATCGCGACGCCGACGTCGGCATAGAACACGAACCATCCCGGCATGCGTGCGACGCGGATGCCGCGACGCAGCCACCACGCGCCGACCGGGATCGTCGACGCCAGCACGATGCCGCACAGTATCCGCCTCCCGGTCGAGCCCGGACCTTCCTGCGAGAACAGGACGATCGTGCCGATGACGGCGAAGAAGGGAACGAGGACCGCGATTCCGAGGCCCACTCTGCGCTCGAGCCTCGTCGCGGGGGTGTTCGTTTCCAGGATGCGCAGCGGTCCCGGTGTCCACCGACCCAGCATTCCTGGCATCTCGCCCCCTCACCGGCGTTTTCGACGACACCGACGCTGCCACTACATCGATGTCCGACAACACAGAACGCGAGCTTCGGACTCTACCGTTCACGCACCGCCTGTAAATCGGGCTTGACGCGTTCCCAGTCTGTCAGGAATCTGTCCAACAGCTCGACCAGGCGAGCACGATCGTCGCCCGACCAGTCTTCGATGACGCGTGCGAGGTTGGCGGTACGCCGCTCCTGAATGCGACGCGCGATTTCCCGTCCGGAGTCCGTGACGGCCAGAACGTACGCTCGGCCGTCGGTCTCGTCGCGAAGACGCTCGACGTGGCCACGGTCGACGAGTTGAGCCACCTGCCTGCTGACCGTCGACGGATCCGAGTCGACCATCGCAGCCAGCGTGCTCGATCGCATCGGGCCGTCCGTCAACAACCGGAACAGGCAGACGAACGCTGCGCCTTCGACGCCGCCCGACGCGTCCTTCAGCTGCGCGAGTTTGCGCTCGCGGATGCGCTGAAGTCGGACCAGCTGGCTCCCGATCTCTTCGGCGTATTCCACTTCTCTCAGCTCCCGGTGAACTTCGCGGGACGCTTCTCGAAGACCGCGGTGATGGCTTCGGTCAGGTCGTTCGACGCGAGGAATGCCGCGTTCCATGCCGCGACGTAGCGAAGACTGTCGTCGACGGCCGCGGAGCGGGAGTGGTCGAGCACCGTCTTCACACCCTGGACGACGAGCGGCGGATTCGCGGCGATCTCGGCCGCGGTGGCACGAGCTGCGGCGAGCACGGCGTCGGCGTCGTCGAACACGTCGTTCACGAGCCCGATCTTCTCTGCACGCGCGGCGTCGATGTCCTTGCCCGTCAACGCGAGTTCGCGCACGTGACCATCGCCGATGATCGCGGGAAGCCGCGCGAGCGACCCCATGTCGGCGACGATCGCGACCTTGACCTCGCGCACGCTGAACTTGGCGTCGGCGCTGGCATAGCGAATGTCTGCGGCGCTGATCAGGTCGAGTCCGCCGCCGATGCACCAGCCTTGTACCGCGACGACGACGGGTTTGCGGCAGTCGGCGACGGCGTTGGTAGCCAGCTGCATCCGCTTGATCGTGTCGTGGAACGTGGTGCGCGGGCCCGCAAGCGCCTTGTCGGCCATCAGCGGCGCGAACTCACCGCCCATCGCAGCGAGGTCGAGCCCGTACGTGAAGTGCTTTCCCGACGCGGCGAGGACGATCGCACGAACCTCCGGATCGGCGTCGAGCTGTGTGAACAGCTGTGGACACTCGCTCCAGAAATCCGGACCCATCGCGTTGCCCTTGCCGGGACCGATCAGCGTCACCTCCGCCACGTGGTCGGAGACTTCCACCGAGAATGCCTTCCAGCTCTGTTCCGTCATAGGGCGAGCCTAATGGAGGACACAGCGACGAGGTCAGGCTGTGTTACGCCGCGTAACGCCTGCGCTAACACCGTGCGGAACCGCTGGAGGTGGCCGCTGTCGCGGCTCATGATCGATCCATGATGATGCATCAGGGTCTTGGATTGGACGTGTTCAACGACCTGCCGCGTCACAAGGCGGTACATGCACTCTTCGAGTGCTGCTGCTCGGTGACGTGGGCGTCGCACGTGGCGGACGGACGCGCATACGGCTCGTACGCCGAGTTCTTCACCCGGGCCGATCTCGAACTGGGCGAGCTGTCCGATGCCGACGTCGATGCGCTCGCGTCGACCTGTCCGTCGATGACCGGGATCGACGCGGCGATGCTGCGGCGGGAATTGGCGAAGGTCAACCGCACTCGGTTGCAGAAACTCCTGGGCCCCGAGGGCGGTTGGCCTCCGTACTGACCTACGCGACTAGCTGCGCCTGCAAGCGTTCGACGACGTTGGTCGCGCTGTAGTAGTCGAGCCGGAAGCTGTCGAGGCCCGCGTCGTAGACGTGGCCTCCGGTGACGGCAGGCGACTGTGCTAGTTGCGGATCGGCGACATACGCAGCCACGTCGGACTCGTCCGCGCTGACGAGCACGACCGTGTTACCGGTGAACGCGCGGCTGAAATTCTCGGGCGAAACGGAGACGATGTCCTTGCGCGCACCCATGCTGGTGTCGCCGAGGACGGCGTCGGGCATCTCGGCGAGGGTGAACCCGAGGTCGACCAGCAGTTTGCCCTGCGCCGACTCGCCGGTCCACACGTTCGCGGACTCGGCGCCGTTGTAGACCAGCGCGGTCGTCGGCTGTGGCGGCAGAGCGATCGCTTCTCTCGCGGCCTCGACGGTGTCGCCGAACGTCGCGATGACGTCCGCGGCGTCGGACTCGTGTCCCGTCGCCTCGCCGAGGACGGTGGCGACGTCCTGCCACGTCTTGTTGCCGTAGTCGACGACGATCGTCGGGGCGACCTGGCTCAGCTGGTCGTACAGCTCGATCGCGGAATCCGCGCCGGTCTTCGAGACCACGATCAGGTCGGGATCCTGGACGACGATCTGCTCGATGTCGATGTCTGCCGACGGCAGCGGTTCGACGCCGCGCTCGGCCGCGATGTCGCCCCACTGGGTGAAGAATCCCTGTTCGTCGGCCACGTCCGTGTTGGGTGACGTCGCACCGCTCGCCACGACGGGTGCATCGATCGCGAGGAGACTGCCGGTCAACGTGACCGACGTCGACACGATCCGCTCCGGTGCGGCCGGGATCTCCACCGGGCCCTGTTCCGTGTCGACCGTCCGTGGCCAGTTCGCGTCACCGCTCGTGGACGATTGCGCGTCCGCCGCGTCCGGCCCCTCCGAGGAACTACAACCGGCGAGACCTACGGCCGCGACCGCCAGTACCGCCGCGGTACGCACCAGACCGCTTCTTCTTCCGAACACGTCAGAACACCCTTTCGACCGGAGGTTAGGCTTGCCTCATGCTAGAGGACGTGGAGTCGCAATTGCGCACCGAGTTGATCGCTGCCGGATCGGAAGACGTGTTCTGGGCGGGCGTATCGAGAGCGGGACTTCCGCGCATCGAGGCCTCGGGCGACAGCCGGGTCCGGGTGACTTTCTTGTGGAGAGATGCAGCGACGAAACCCTTCAGGGTCTACTTCGACGCGAGTTCGCTCACCGACCACCACGCCGAAGACCTGACCGACATGACACAGGTGGACGACAGCGGAATCTGGTTCTGGAGCACCGAGATCACCCGCACGTGGCGCGGGACCTACTGCTTCATGCCCGTCGCGGAGGAGGTCGTTCGTACGTTGGATCCGCCGGGTGTCGCCGCCACACGCGAGGGTGTCCGCACTCGCTTCCTCGGCCTACTCGAGCATGCCGTCCCCGACGAGAACAACGTCCGACGCTTCGGCCGTGGATCGATCGCGGAGATGCCCGACGCGCCCGTTCAACGATGGTGGAACGACGACACCACTCTCGGTTCGACACCTCGAAAACTACGGTGGCACAGCGGTTCTCTCGGTAATTCACGCGACGTCTGGATTCACGAGACCGTCGGCCACGGGGTTTCCTCCGAGCGACCGCTGGTCATCGTGCTCGACGGAAGACGATGGATCGACGAGGCACCGCTGACTCCGGTGCTCGACGCCGCGGTGCGCGACGACGCACTGCCACCGTCGGTGATCCTGTTCGTCGATTCCGGCGACGGGGACATGCGCAGTCGTGAATTGCCTTGTCACCGCCCGTTCTGGGAGGCCGTCGTCGACGAACTGATCCCACTCGCGGCGCACGAGGCGTCGTTCACAGGCGATCCGCGTCGAACCGTCGTCTCCGGGCAGAGTTTCGGCGGCCTCGCATCGCTGTTCGCTGCCCTGGAGTTCCCACACCGATTCGGCCTTGTCGCAAGCCAATCCGGGTCGTTCTGGTGGCCGGTCATGTCGCACCGAGGCGTGCGCGGGCCCCTCGGCGGACGCGTCGCCGAGATGCTCACCGCATCGTCGGACGCACTGCCGATACGGGTCGTCATGGACGTCGGAGTTCACGAGGGCGACATGCAGGCACACAACCACCACGTCGCGACAATGCTGCGCGCACGTGGCGTCACCGTCGACTACCACGAATTCGACGGTGGGCACGAAACTCTGTGTTGGAGGGGAGGATTGACGTCGGCACTGATCACATTGCTAGAACAGACCGGCGATTCGGCCGACGAAGAATGCGACGACGAGGATCACGAGGAGCGCGACGATTCCGAGGAAAACGACCGGTAGGGCCAATCCACGTTGAGGAGGTTCGTGATTGGGTCCCCCGACGCCGGTCTCGACGGGAGGAGTGTCCCCTGGAGCGACGCCACCACCGGGTTCGAGGCCAGCGGTGTCGTCGGGTTCGGGGTTCTGAGCAGTCATGTCTCGCGAGTACCCGATGCGCTTCGACTCAATCCGCCGGGAGTCTTCGCTTATTCTCACGAGTATGACGGCCACGTTCCCCCTTCCCCTGCCCGACCTCGCCGTTCGCACGCTGGGCGGTGCCGTCGTCTGGGCGAACGACGAGACGTTCGCGGAGAAGGAGAATCTGATCACCCCGGGCAAGGCCGACTTCTCCAAGGCCACCTTCGGACACAAGGGACAGATATACGACGGCTGGGAGACGCGTCGGCGTCGGGAAGCGGGATACGACGAGGCCATCGTGCGTCTCGGCGCACCGGGCGTCGTCGATGCAGTCGTCGTCGACACCGCGTGGTTCACCGGTAACTACCCGCCCGAGATCTCCGTCGAGGCCGCGGCGGTAGAGGGCTTCCCGTCGGGCCAGGAACTGTACGACGACGCCGAGTGGATGACCATCGTTCCGCGGAGCCCCGTGAACGGCGACACCGAGAACCGGTTCGAAGTGGAGTCCTCCGACCGCTGGACGCACGTGAAGCTGTCGATCTACCCCGACGGTGGCGTCGCACGGCTGCGTGTTCTGGGCCGCGGACGTCCCGACCCGCGTTTTCTCGCTGCGGGCCCGTTCGACCTGGCGGCGCTCGAGAACGGCGGCTACGTGTCCGCGTGCTCCAACATGTTCTACAGCTCGCCGAACAACCTGCTGTTCCCCGGCCCGCCGCGATCGATGGGCGAGGGTTGGGAGACGTCCCGCCGGCGAAACGACGCGAACGACTGGGTTCAGGTCATGCTCGCAGGAACCGGTACCGTCCGGTTGGCCGAACTCGACACATCCTGTTTTCTCGGCAATGCCCCCGGCGCGGCGTCGTTGAAAGGCCGTCTCGGCGACGGGGAATGGATCGAGCTGCTCCCCCGGACTCGTCTGCAGCCGGACACCCGTCACCGGTTCGTCCTGGACGCCGCCGAGCCCGTCTCCGAGGTACGGATGGACATCTACCCCGACGGCGGCATGGCACGCCTGCGACTGTTCGGGGGTCTGCTCGATTGATGGCTCATTCCGCAGGCTCCACTCCCGCCTCGATTGATGGCTCATTGCGCAGGCTCCACTCCCGCCTCGATTGATGGGTCGCCCTTTGCGCCTGCGGAGTTGCTCGACTGGCAATACTCTTGGAAGATGCCCCGGCTTCTCCACCCGAACGCGGCGCATGTCGCCGACATCCTGATCTCGCGCGGGCATCACGGGGTGGTCGTCACCTCGCCCGAACCCACATCGACCGTAGAAGCGGCGGCGGAATCGCTCGGCGTGAGCGTCGGCGCGATCGTGAAGTCTCTGGTGTTCCTTCTCGACGACGACCCGGTGCTGCTGTTGGTGTCCGGAGCCCATCAGGTGAACTCGAACGCCACCGGCGAACGGTTGGGCGGCACGCTGCAGCGCGCACCGCTCGATCTCGTCAAATTGGCGACGGATCAGCCGATCGGCGGCATCGCGCCCGTCGGGCACCCCACCAACCTGGCTACCTACATCGACGAGTCGCTGTCCCAGTACCCCGAATTGTGGGCTGCGGCAGGGCATCCGAACACGATCTTCAGGACGACCTTCAAGGAGCTGCTACGCATCACGGCGGGCCTCGCCGTGGATGTGACCTGACTGCGCAACTCAGTGCACAGAATCGGCCCGGATCGGAGGTTATCCGTCGATTCGGGCCGATCGTGTGCAGTCAGTCGCGCTCAGGACGCGAGTTCACGTGCCGACGGCACCGCACCCGTCGCTGCGATGAGGCCGTCGACCTGGAACGCGACGCCGCGATCCTCCAACCACGGGACGACGCCCGCTGCGACGTCGGCCAGGTTGCGCGCCTCCGGTCCGACTGCGACGAGGGTGACACCGTCGGCCACCTCGGCGGCCTTCACGTCGGCGACGAGCCCCGCCAGACCTGCAGCGGTTCCGACGTACCGGATGGAACCGGGAACGGCGGGTACGTCCAACGCCGCTAACTCACGACGCGCGGTCCTGGCGTCGTCGGCGATGTGGAACTCGATGTCGAGGAAGACTGCGACGCTGTCGGCATCCTTGCCTGCGGTCACTGCATCGGAGCGCAACGCCGTGCGAGCCTGTTGGCCCTCACGAAGGTCTGCGGCGACGATGCGGGCTACCGCCTCGGTCGGAACGGCGTCGGTTATTTCGGTCCAGGTGCCCGCGTGATCGACGGCGACGCGTACGGGTGAAGTGTTCGACATGAGATGTCCTGTCGTGGAAGCAGGGGAAGGTTGCCTAGGTCCTACCCGAGCGCCTACAAGACCCGGAGGCCGTGCGGCACAGATCCACGTACCTGTCGCGCCAGAATCGGCCCTGCGACACGACATTTGCTGTCATGACCCGATGCTAACCTCTCCGTTCGCGCACGGGGATCCCACGCCTGCGCTGCCATCGGCGATCGCCGGGAACGGGCGCGGATCGGGCACCGGGTTCCACCATCCGTTGTCCTCCTCGTAGACCCACGAGGGGCCGGACGAGGCCAGCTGCGCGACGGCGTCGACGAGGCGGTCGACGTCGGCGTCGGAACTACCGAGCCCCAGGCTGGCCCGCACGGCACCGCCTGCGTAACCGAGTCGCTGCAGCAACGGGTGGGCGCAGAACTTGCCGTCGCGCACGCCGATTCCGTGTTCGGCGGACAGGTACGCGGCGATCTCGCCCGGGCCGTACCCGTCGAGTGTGAATGTGACGATGCCCACACTGTCCGGAGCGTCGTTCCACACCGACAGAAGGTGAATTCCGTCGATTCCGGCCAACCCGTCGCGGAGCCGAGTGCACAGACGACGCTCGTGGTCGACGGCACCTGCCGCCTCGTACGCCGTGATCGCCTCGCACGCAGCTGCGAGCGCGACGACGCCGAGCACGTTCGGGGTCCCGGCCTCGTGACGCGCGGGCGACGGAGCCCAGTCGGTCGACGTCGTGGTCACGCGACGTACCGCGCCACCACCGGCCAGGTAGGGCTCACCGGCGTCGAGCCAGTCACGCCTGCCGACGAGGACACCCGCACCGTGCGGCGCGTACAGCTTGTGGCCCGAGAAGGCGAGGTAGTCGACGCCCAGGTCGGCAAGATTCACGCGGCGATGCGGCACCAACTGGGCACCGTCGACGAGAATTCGAGCACCGTGCCGATGCGCGAGCGTCGCGAGTTCACGGATGGGCAGCACCTCGCCCGTGACGTTCGACGCTCCCGTGACGGCAAGCAGCGCAGCGGGTTTCGTCTGCAGTTCCGCGTCGATGCGCGCAACGGTCTCGGCGACCGAGTCCGCTGCGGCGACGACGCGACGCCCGTTCCACGGCAACAGGTTCGCGTGGTGCTCGATGTCGAGCACGACGGTGTCTCCCGGGACACAGCCAGCGAGAAGGTTCAGCGAGTCCGTGGTGTTCCGCGTGAAGATCACGACGGAATCCTGTTGCGCTCCAACGAATTCGGAGACGGTCACCCGAGCCTTCTCGTATGCGGCCGTCGAGACCCGCGATGCATATCCGGCGCCGCGGTGCACGCTGGAGTAGAACGGCAGCAGCTCCTCGATTCGCGCGGACACCTCGGCGAGCGCAGGTGCACTGGCCGCGTAGTCGAAGTTCGCGTAGCTGCAGGTGGTTCCGTCGACGAGCGGGACCTGCACGTTCGCGCCGCTGACCGCAGCGAACGGTGCACAGGTCTTCTCGAGAACAGCAGTCATGACAATTATCCCCTTGACGTTCGGGGACCCACGCCGATACGGCGTTCGAGTCCGCGCTTGCCGCACCGGTTCTCCGGCGTCGGCCAGGTCGTCACCCGGAGCACCCCACCGCGGAGGAGGGTTGCCGACCAGCGAGCCGGGGCTTTGCGCTGGTACTCATGACCTGAACTGAGAATGGCAAACGACTCTCGTCATTGTCAACCCGGCAGGTAGGAAACCTGTGGGGCGAAGTCGCACCACCCGAGTAAACTTCGCCCGGTGTCTCGACCATGCAGCCGTTCACCTTCTGGCAAACCCAACATGAGATAACGACCCACAAATCACGTTGACGATTCGAGAAGAGGAACACCCGGTTGTCTGTGGAATCACGATCGGAATCGACGAAGACGCAGGCGTCTGCGGCCATACCTGCCGAATTTCTGCGCGGAGATCGCGCTCCTCGTGAGCGCACTCTCATCGACGTCCTGCGGTCGACGGCGTCGCAGCATCCCGACGCCATGGCGATCGACGACGGAAGCACGTCGATCACCTACCGCGAGCTGCTCGAGGACATCGACGAGGGCGCGCAGTGGCTGGCCAGGGCGGGAGTTCGACGCGGCGACCGCGTCGGCGTCCGGATGCCGTCGGGCTCGTTCTCGCTGTACGTCGCGATTCTGTCGATCTTGAACGCCGGTGCCGCGTACGTGCCCGTCGACGCCGACGACCCCGACGAGCGCGCCGAGCTCGTCTTCGGTGAGGCCAAGGTGACCGCGGTCGTGACGGCGGGCGGCATCGCCGCAGGTACGGCCGACAAGCAGGACATTCCCCTCCCCGACACCCTGACCATCCCGAGCCCCGACGACGACGCCTGGGTCATCTTCACGTCGGGTTCGACGGGTACGCCGAAGGGCGTCGCCGTCAGCCATCGCAACGCCGCTGCATTCGTCGACGCCGAAGCGCGGATGTTCATGCAGGACGATCCCCTCGGCCCGGGCGACCGCGTGCTGGCAGGTCTGTCGGTGGCGTTCGACGCGTCCTGCGAGGAGATGTGGCTCGCGTGGCGTCACGGCGCGTGTCTCGTTCCCGCACCTCGCTCGCTCGTCCGCAGTGGATTCGATCTCGGACCGTGGCTCGTCTCCCGTGACATCTCGGTCGTCTCGACCGTCCCGACGCTCGCAGCTCTGTGGCCCGCTGTCGCGCTCGAAGCCGTCCGACTGTTGATTTTCGGCGGCGAGGCGTGCCCGCCCGAGCTGGCCGAACGCCTTGCCGTCGACGGTCGCGAGGTCTGGAACACGTACGGACCCACCGAGGCCACCGTCGTCGCGTGTGCGTCGATCATGGACGGCAAGGGTCCGGTTCGTATCGGCCTGCCACTCGACGGCTGGGATCTCGCCGTCGTCGACGCGTCCGGCCAGCCGGTTGCCGTCGGCGAGGTCGGTGAACTCGTCATCGGCGGTGTCGGCCTCGCGCGCTATCTCGACCCGGCGAAGGACGCCGAGAAGTACGCCCCGATGCCGACGCTCGGGTGGGAACGCGCCTATCGCAGTGGCGACCTCGTCAAGCTCGAAGTCGAGGGCCTGCTGTTCCAGGGCCGCGCCGACGACCAGATCAAGCTCGGCGGTAGACGCATCGAGCTCGGCGAGATCGACAACGCGCTGCAGGCTCTCCCCGGCGTCGCCGGTGCGGCGGCCGCGGTCCGCAAGACGGGTGCGGGCAACTCGGTGCTGGTCGGTTATCTCGCCAGCACCGACAAGAATTTCGACCTCGATGCGGCGCGGACGCTGCTGTCCGAGCAGCTCCCGGCTGCGCTCGTTCCGCGGCTCGCGCTCGTCGAGGAGATGCCGACGCGGACGTCGGGCAAGGTCGACCGGAACGCGCTGCCCTGGCCTCTGCCGGGGCTCGGTGACGCGTCGGCGCTGGAAGGCACTGCCGGCTGGGTCGCCGAGCTGTGGACCAACATCCTCGGCGCTCAGGTGACCGACGAGAACGCCGACTTCTTCCAGAACGGCGGCGGCTCGTTGTCCGCTGCCCAGTTGGTGACGGCACTGCGTGAGCGGTTCCCCGAGATCACCGTCGCCCAGCTGTACGACCACCCACGGCTCGGTTCACTCGCCCGATATCTGGACGAGCTGAAACCGCCGGTCGAGGTCGTGCCGCGTGAGGTCGAACCGACGTCACGCACGGCGCAGTGGGCGCAGATCGCCGCGACCGTTCCGCTGACGACGCTGACCGGCCTGCAGTGGGTCACATGGCTGGGGATTCTGTTCAACGTCATGTCGTGGTTCGCCGAGGTCCCGTGGGCGCCGACGGTGTCGTGGTGGTGGATCCTCGTTGCGTTCGTCCTGTTCATCACGCCGGTCGGCCGCATGGCGATCTCGGTCGTCGGCTCGCGAATCCTGCTGGCAGGCCTGAAACCCGGCGCCTACAGTCGCGGCGGCAGCGCTCACATCAGGCTGTGGGCAGCGACGCGTCTGACCGACGCCAGCGGGGCGTCGAACCTGTCCGGAGCACCGTGGATGGTCTACTACGCCCGTGCGCTCGGCGCGAAGGTCGGCAAGGGCGTCGACCTGCACACGCTTCCGCCGGTCACCGGCATGCTCGAACTCGGCGACGGCTGCTCGGTGGAACCGGAGGTCGATCTCACCGGTCACTGGATCGACGGCGACCTCGTCTACATCGGCGGTATCAAGATCGGCGCGGGAGCTGCCGTCGGCGCTCGCTCGACGCTTCTCCCCGGAACGTCCGTCGGCAAGAACGCGGTGGTCAGCGCCGGCTCGGCCGTCGTCGGCAAGGTCAAGGCCGGTCAGCTGTGGGCCGGTTCGCCCGCCCAGAAGGTCGGCAAGGCCGAGCACCCCTGGCCCGACGAGACTCCCCCGCGCGCAATCCAGTGGATGCTGGCCTACGGCGTCGCGTCGCTGTTCCTGTCGGGCATGGCCATCTTCTCGATCGGTGTCTCGCTCGTGCTGATGGGCTGGTGGCTGCACACTGCCACCTCGATCGGTGAAGCCATCGGCCGAGCGGCCATCATGCTGCCCGTCGCGACCCTCGTGTCGCTCGGCACGTTCGCGGTCATCACGCTTGCCGCGGTCCGGCTCCTCAGCATCGGCCTCACCGAGGGCTACCACCCGGTGCGCAGCCGTATCGGCTGGCAGGTCTGGGCCACCGAACGCCTGATGGACTCCGCCAGGACGTTCCTGTTCCCGCTGTACGCGTCGCTGCTGACACCGCACTGGCTGCGACTGCTGGGCGCGAAGATCGGCAAGGACGTCGAGGCGTCGACCGTGCTGATGATCCCCAAGTTCACGACCGTCGCCGACGGCGCATTCCTCGCCGACGACACGATGGTCGCGAGCTACGAGCTCGGTGGCGGCTGGATGCACCTCGGCGACGCGAAGGTCGGCAAGCGCGCGTTCCTCGGCAACTCGGGTATGACCGGCCCCGGCCGTACCGTTCCGAAGAACGGCCTCGTCGCCGTGCTGTCCGCGACACCGGACAAGGCGAAGTCGGGCTCGTCGTGGCTCGGAAGCCCGCCGGTGCGTCTGCGTCGTGCAGCCGGCCGAGGCGACAGCTCCCGGACGTTCGATCCGCCGCGCAAGCTGAAGATGGCCCGTGCGCTCGTCGAGACGTGCCGCCTCATTCCGGTCGTCGTCACGTTCGGGATCGGCCTGGGCGTGCTGTTCGGACTGACCGCCATCGCCGACGCCGTGGGCTACTGGCTCGCCGCGCTGCTCAGCGGCGTCGTGCTGCTGGTCGCAGGTGCGGTCGCCGCGGCGATTTCCGCAGCCGCGAAGTGGGTCTGGGTCGGCCGCATCGACAAGGTCGAGCACCCACTGTGGAGCTCGTTCGTGTGGCGCAACGAGGTCGCGGACACGTTCGTCGAAACCGTCGCCGCGCCGTGGTTCGCGCGCGCAGCCGAGGGAACGGCCGTCCTGAACATGTGGCTGCGCTGGCTCGGTGCGAAGATCGGTCGGGGTGTCTGGTGTGAGACTTACTGGCTTCCCGAGGCGGATCTGGTGACTCTCGACGACGGTGCCACCGTGAACAGGGGCTGCGTTGTGCAAACCCACCTGTTCCATGATCGGATCATGAGCATGGACAGCGTGACACTCGGACGAGGAGCGACACTGGGCCAGCATTGCGTCGCCCTGCCCGCCGCAGGCATCGGCGACGGCGCGACGGTCGGGCCCGCGTCGCTCGTGATGCGCGGCGACACCGTGCCCGCGCATACCCGCTGGCAGGGCAACCCGATCGCACCGTGGGCGAAGGGCGACCCGTTCTCGCGGATCATCCCCGCCGCTGAGGTGAGCGAGTGAAGTTCGTTCCATCGAAGCTCGTGACGCCGACGTTCGACATCGATTCCTCCGATGCGCCGATCGACGACTACCTGCCGCAGAACGGCAATCGTGGCTATCGGGTGTCGCGCTACGAACTCGATCTGGAGTACAAGGTCGAGAGCAACCGTCTCGCGGGCAAGGCGAAGATCACCGCGGTCACGACGGCGACGCTGTCGAAGTTCGCGTTCGATCTCGGACCTGCACTGCGCGTGTCCAAGGTGTCGGTCAACGGTTCGCGGTCGGTCAAGTTCAGCCAACACCGCGACAAACTGAAGATCACCCCTGCCAAGCCGATCGCGTCGGGTGCAGCGTTGGTCGTCACGATCCAATACGGCGGAACTCCGAAGCCCATCAACGGGTTCTGGGGTGAGGTCGGCTGGGACGAGCTGACCGAAGGGTCGATCGTCGCGAGTCAGCCGAACGGGGCCGCGTCGTGGTTTCCGTGCGACGACCACCCGGTCTCGAAGGCCAGCTACGGCATCACCATCACCACCGACTCGCCGTACTACGCGGTCGCCAACGGCACACTCGTCAGCAAGCAGACGCGCGCCAGCCGCACCACATGGGTGTACGAGCAGCCCGAACCGATGGCCACCTATCTCGCGACGGTGCAGATCGGTCCGTACTCGGCACACGCCATCAGCGGTAGCTCGGTTCCGATGAAAGCTGTTCTCCCGTCGCGGTTGAAGCAGAATTTCGAGCACGACTTCGGTCGTCAGACCGAGATGATGGACACGTTCACTCGCCTCTACGGGCCCTATCCGTTCGCGGCGTACACCGTCGTCGTCACCGACGACGACCTCGAAATACCCATCGAGGCACAGGGTTTGTCGATCTTCGGCGCCAATCACTGTTCGGGCACACGGTATTTCGAGCGACTGGTCGCACACGAACTCGCGCATCAGTGGTTCGGCAACAGCCTGACGCTCGGCAAGTGGAAGGACATCTGGCTCCACGAGGGCTTTGCCTGCTACTCGGAGTGGATCTGGGCCGAGAACTCCGGCGGCACGAGTGCACGGGACAAGGCGCGACGCGTCCACACCATGCAGCGGGGCCTACCGCGGGACCTCGTGCTCGGCGATCC
This sequence comes from Rhodococcus sp. B10, assembly GCF_011770055.1. NCBI lineage: Bacteria > Bacillati > Actinomycetota > Actinomycetes > Mycobacteriales > Nocardiaceae > Rhodococcus > Rhodococcus sp. B10. The sequence goes on from NZ_JAAFYV010000027.1 coordinate 57,012, forward strand.
CGGTCCGGCCAAGATGTTCGACGACCGTGTCTACAAGCGCGGAGCCCTTGCGCTGCATGCACTTCGGAGCACCGTCGGCGACGACAAGTTCTTCCCGCTGATCCAGGAGTGGACGTCGAAGTACCGGTACTCGACCGTGAGCACCGCCGACTTCACCGACCTTGCCTCGCGGTACGGCTGCCCGCGCACGCTGTGGGACGAGTGGCTGAATCGGACCGAACTGCCTGCACTTCCGTAGCCCAGGCCCCGGCCCCGGCCGAAATTTACCCTCCTGTTGTGCGGTTTTGGACTTCAGAAGCGCACAACAGGAGGGTAGATTTTCGTGAGGCCTACTCCCCGGCCGGAAGGTGCGAGGTCGACTGAGTGCGCACGAACACCCAGCACACCCCGGCCATGATGGCACCGACGACGAAGATCGCGGGGTAGGTGACGACGCCCGGCCATTCCTCCGTGAGCGCGGACAGAATCGCCGGAACCGCGAAGCCCAGGTAGGTCAACGAGTAGAAGACAGCCGTCAGACCGGCAAGATCGTCCGGGCCCGCAATGCGTTGCACCTCTTGCAGTCCCGAGACGAGCGCCATGCCGTATCCACATCCGAGCACGGTTGCCGCGATCAACGCAGCCGCGACGGTGAGGATCGACGCGGCCCACGCGGCGAGCAGCATGCCGACGACCAGGATCGTCAGCGCGACGAGGGCACCGCGCGCCGCATTCGGGGTGTCGATTCTGCGGCCGACGGCTTGGATCGCGAATCCAGCGCCGAGCGCGATCACCGACATCAACGCCGACAACGCGATCGGGTGGCCACCGCTTCGGTCGGCCATCAGCGACGGCAACACCGCATATGCGACGCTCGCCGCGCCGAAGACCCAGGGCGCCAACGGAACCACGACCAGAAGGAACCGGCGATGACCCGCAGCCGGGATTTTCAGGTCCTGAACGAGACTCTTTCGCTCCGCGCGGGGAACAGCCGGACGACTTTCGGGCACCGACATCATCCCGACTCCCGCGGCGACGCAGATGCTGACGTGCACGAGGTACGCGAGATGCGTCGGCCACGGCGCCCACTGCGCCAGAACGCCTGCGACGCCGGCGCCGAGCGCGAACCCGGCCGTCAAGCTCATCGCCGCACGACGAGCACCGACTCCCGGAGCTTCATGCGCCGACAGTTCCTTGATCCAGCTTCCACCGACGGCCATGCCGATACCGAGCGCCACACCGCTGAGCACGCGCCCGCCGAAGAGCAGGCCCGCATGATCGGCACCCATTGCGATCAGGATGGAACCGGCCGCCGCGATCGCCGGGGCGGGCAGCATCACCGGCCGTCGACCGAGTCGATCGGACAATGGTCCGCAGATGAGCAGCGACGGCACGATCCCGATGACGTACGCGAACAGGAACGTGTCGACGGTGACCGCCGAGAAGCCGTGTTCGAGTCGATACATCACCAGCAGCGGTGTGAATTCGTTGCCTCCCCACGCGACGGCGAACATGCCTGCCGCGACGAGGAGCCACTTGGCCGTCCTGGTCTCCGTGGTGGCCTTCGTGAGTGTCATGAAGTACTTCCTTCGTTCAGCCGGTGCACGCGGCGCATGTGGCTGTCGACGGCCGACGCGAATCCGTCGGCGTCGCCTGCCTCGATGTGACCGGCAAGCTGCGCATGGTCGTCGACGATCTGCTCGATCTGCCCCGGATCACGGGAGATCGAATGCGTCGTCATCCGTCGCTGTCGTTCGCGAAGGCTGTCGTAGAACGCGTCCAGCAGCGGGTTTCCGCCTGCCCGGACGATGAGTCGGTGGAAATCTGCGTCTGCAGCGCTGAACTCGGCTGCGGTCCCGGTCGCCGCGATCTCGCGTTGGCGAATCAGACTCGCCCGAAGCTGTCGTACGAGCTCCGTGCGAGCGCGTTCGTCGGCGACGACCTCTCGCGCGCTCCCGGACTCGACGAGCCTGCGTGCAGACACGATGTGCTCGGCCTCGCCGGGCGCGATGGGGACGACGAGAGCGCCACGCTTGGGATAGAGCCGCATCCACCCTTCGACCTGGAGACGGAGAAACGCCTCTCGGACGGGGGTGCGGCTGACATCCATCCGACCCGCGATGTCGCCCTCGCTGACCAGCTCGCCACCGGGCAACTCGCCGCTGACGATCATTTCCTTGACGGTCAGGTAGGCGAGTTCCGAGGCCGACGGCTGCATAGACACAACATAGATACTAGATGAAGGGCGCTTCGCACCCGTGCGCGGATAGTTGGATCGGGGTCCAACTATCCCCGCACAGGCACGAAGTGCACTACGGAACCCAGTACCGCGTGGCCAATCGATCGACGAGCGGGTCGTCGTCGTCCACGTCGTCGAGCGCGGCGAGATCGTCTCGAATCGCGACGAGCCGAGGGTCGTCGCCCTCGGCCACCTCGGCTTCGGTGCCGCCGTCCTCGGCGAGCATCTCGCGCATCTTGGCCTGCAGCCGCGCCTTCATCGACTCGGTCATTCGTCGTCACCCTTCTTGAACACCCGGCGAGCGGTCGGGATCAGCACTACGAGGGCCCCGACCAGGACCACGATCGACACCACTTCGAGCCACATGGGTGTCAGCCTACGGCGCGAGCCAGCTGCCTGCCGGAATGTTCCTGACCACGGTGAACGCGACGACGGTGGCCACCCCGGCGACAAGGAGCCACACCGGCGGCCGGGCGGAGAACAGTGGCCGAGACCTCATGCGGGCGCGAACCCAGGCGGCCCACAGACCCAGCCCGACGACCGCAAGCAGAACGAAGAGCATGTTCGACGCCGTCGCCGACGCCACGTCACCTCGCACGAGGTCGCCGAACGCGCGGGTCGCGCCACATCCCGGACACCACACGCCGGTGACGGCGTGGATCGGGCAGGGAAGGTACGTCGTCGAGCGTGGGTCTCGGACGGCGACGAGCACCGCCGCCGCACCGACCGCGCCTGCTACGAGAAGCGGGCCTCGCAGCGCGACGACGGACATGCCTCGACGATATCGCGCCCTACTCGTCCGACCGGCCTGCTGCATGGTCGTAGTAGCCGACGACGCCGCAAGCGCCGTGCAGCGCGAAGTCGGCCTGGCCGCCTCGTGCTCGGCCGTTGTCGCAGATTCCCCGCAACAGCACGTCCACCAACCGATCCAGATCGTGCCATCGCCTCGCCGGGTCGCTGCCGTCGTACTCGGCCGACGGTTCGAACTCCCGGCCGACGGACGCGTCGACGGCGGCCAGCTCGTCGAACACCGCTCGATCGGGCACGTCGATCTCGGGTGCATTCTCGGCGACGACGCGCACGGCCCAGCGGATGTCGTCGACGTGATTGCCCAGCCAGGTGCGTCGGCGATGGATTGCGCCCAGCGTCGGCCAGCGCTTGCGGGCAGCCTGACGCGTCTTGCCGGTGACGACCGCCAGATCGGCGAGGCTGGCGCCGAGCCACAACGCGGTCGACGCGGCGTCCGCGGTGACCGCCGCCGCTTCGCGTTCGACGCGTTCCTCGGTCTCGATCGCCTCACGCAACGCGAGTAGGGCATCGTGCCTGCGCCGACGCTCGTCCGACACGTCGGTCGGCTTGTCTCCCGGGTCGAGGTCTGACAACTTCTGGTTCACATGGCCACGATAGCGTGTGAACCTAAGGTTCACAATGCTCCTTTCATCCGTCGAGGGTGAGCTTTGCCCGGTCTCCCGACCGGCCAGTCCGGCGCCGCTAGGTTCGAGTTCTCCTCGCGCAACAAAAGGTGTGATCCCTATGAAAGCCCCCCGAACCGCGCTCGCCGCGCTGTCGACCCTCGCATTGACCACCGCGTTCGGCACCGCCGCAGTCGGGACCGCGCACGCCGAACCCGCGTGCGTCGGCTACAGCACCACCGTCACCGAATCCGGCTCCGTGCGAACGATTCTCGACGCCGGCGCATTCTCCCTCGCTGCCGACGGCCGTAGCGTCGACCTCAGGAACGACGAGGGGACGACTCTGACGTCCATCCCACTTGCCTACTCGGTGGACGGGCTCGTTCTGCCGATCGCGGGAACCATCGGCGACGACGGCAGATCGCTGACTGTGACACCGCAGGCGACGTCGCTCATCCGTCCGGTGTACAGCCCTGCGGCCTACGACAACCTGGTGACCCAGATCCAAATCGGTTGGCAGAACGGCGGTTCGGTGTCGGGTGGCATCGGGGCGGGAATCGGCGCGGTCATCGGATGCGTGCTGTTCATCTTCGTCGGCTGCATTCCCGGAGCGGCAGCCGGGGCGACGATCGGCGTCGTCAACGGCGTCACGAGCGCGAATCCTGCCGTGACACCCGCGTTCTTCGATTTCGTCCGAACCCTGCCCTGACGCCTGTGACCCTCAGGACTCGACGACGACGGTTCCCGTCATGTCGGGGTGCGGCGTGCAGTGGTACGTGAACGTTCCGGGCTCGGTGAACGTGTGCGTGAAGGTGTCCGACACCATCAGCGGACTACGGAAGGATCGGTCGTCGGCGACCACGTCGTGCGACATTCCCTTGTCGTCGAAGACCCAGGTGACGGTGTCGCCGACCCGGACGGTGATGGTCTGCGGCGAGTACGCACGATTCACGACGGTGACCTGATTCGGGTACTCCGGCGTCGGCGCCTCCTCGGCAGGCGACGAGCATCCGACGGCCGCGAGAAGAACAAGACCTACCAACGCACCTCGTGATCGCACGGCCCCACACTACCTACGACGCTCACCCCGCTGTCCGGTCGCGACCTCCGGTACCATCACCGCGTACTCACGACGGAGGTTCCATTCATGACGAAGCGACGTGCTCGTATCGCCGCTGTCCTTGTTTCTGCACTGATCGTGGTCGGGACCGCGTTGTTCGGAGCGGGGACGGCTCAGGCCAAGTTCTCGCAGGCCGGAGTGATCAGCCCGACGGTCGGCTTCGACCCCGCCGCGATCACCGAGTGGCGACCGGAACAGTTCTTCGTCAACCAGCAGATCTTCGTGCGCACCGATCCGTCGCTGCCCGGTCTCTCGGACTTCACGTTGAACGTCGGATGCAACTGCGCCATCAACTGGTTCAACCACACCACGCAGGTCGGCGGCGTCGCGTTCCCCGGGCCGCTGAACACCGGACCGATTCGCACGGGCTCGGGAGACGTGTCCGCCTGGGTCGAGATCCCGGGCGGATGGACGCTCCTCCGCGGCGCCGGAAACTGGTGGGTTCCCTGAGAGCGCTTCTCGGGTCGTTCCGCGGGCTCCACTCCTAGCGCGCTTCGCACCCGTGCGCGGATAGTCGGCCCCTGGGCCAACCAACCACGCACGGGCGGCGCAGCCGCACTACAGCATCCCCTCCCCCAGATACCCACCGTCGTCGACGCCCGCCGGGACAGCGAACACAGCTGATCCGACGGGCGTCGTCCATTCGTTCAACGCGTCGTGCTCGTCGAGTCGCATCTGCACGGGCAGGAACTGCCCGACGACGTCGCGTTGATACGCCGCGAAAATGAGCCCCGAATTACTGGACGACCCGCTCGTCGGCGGATCGTCGTAGTTGTAGGCGCGCCGGAAGAACCTCTCGCCGTCGTGGCGGTGCCGCGCCCGAGCGATGTGCGACGCAGGCGAGATCACCGGGACGCCGAACTTGTCGGTTGCCGCGAAATCGGCTGTGTCGTGCTCGAACTCACCGGTCAGCGGTGCGCCGGTATCCAGACGCCGTCCGACGGCGAACTCCCGTCCGCCACGGTCCAGTTCGTCCCACGTATCGAGTTCGACGGCGATCCTGCGCACCACCAGCGACGTTCCACCGGTGTCGTTCCAGACCAGAGCGTCGAAATCCGTTGTCGAACTTGGATTCTCCGTCCCGTCGACCTGGCCCATCAGGTTACGCATCGTCGTTCCCGACGCCTGCGAGCCCCGCGCGGACCGAAACCCGCGCTGCACCCACCTGGTCGACGCCATCGACCGCACGTTCTTCGTCAACACTCTCACCGCATGCGCGACGGGAACCGGATCGTCGGCGCACACCTGCAGAAGCAGATCGCCGTCGCTCCACCGAGGCTCGAGCCGATCGATCCCGAATCCCGGCAGCGGCGTCACCGGCGATGCGACACCGGCTGCCGTGAACGCACCCGGCCCGAGCCCGACCGTGACGGTCAGCCGCGACGGAGACTCCGCGAGTTCGGGTTCCGTGTCAGCAAGCGCGGGCAATCCCTGCGTCAGACGCGACGCGTCCGCGGTCCACATCCGCAGAATCGCGATGACGTCGTCACGGCCGGCACCGTCGTGAAGATCGAACGCGACGAACGTCCCGTGCGCCTGATGCGGAGTCGCAATCCCCGCCTGATGTTTCCCGTGAAACTGTACGACCTCTCCACCGAAAGCGACTTCGCCAGTCTCTCTTGACATTCCGTAGGCCGCAGCGCCCGCCGCACCGAGTGCGACGGCACCTCCCCCGAGGAGGCGCCGTCGACTGAATGCGTTGGAACGCTGTGGTGCTCGGTCAGCCACCGTAGTTTTCCTGCGCGCCCGCGAAATCGCGAACCTGCGCGGTGAAGGTTGTCGTCGAACCATCTTCGAACGTGAGGGTGATGTCGGTGTCGGCTCCCGGCGTGAGGGGTGACGTCACGTCCATCAGCATCAGGTGATCGCCACCTGCCTGCAGCACCTTCGTGTCGTCGCCTGCCACCGCGAAACCGCCCTCCTTCGGCTTCATGACCATCGAACCGTCCGCGCTCGCAACGACTTCGTGCAGTTCCATCATCGACGAGCTGCCCGTCGAGGCAGCGACGACGCGTACCTGATCGTCACCGGTGTTCTGAATCTCCGCGAACGCCGACGTCATTCCGGTGTCGGCCGCCTTGATCCAAGCTTCCCGCACGGTCACCGAATCCGCTTCGGTACGTGGCTCGTCGGCCCCACATCCTGCGACGAGAAGGGCACCGGCGAGAGCGGCGAAAGCTGTTCTGTACATGTTCATTTCGACTCCGAAGTCGTGGACGGTCGAAGCCCGGCCAGGGCATCGACGAGAAGGAAGGCGAGAAGGCTGATTCCGAGAAGCGGCACATACCAGCCGAGCACGAGAGCGGCTACGACCACCGCGACGACGTGTGCGCGCGGCAGGCCGCGAAGACCACCCCGCCTCGGCGGCCGGGCCGTCGGCCTGCGCTTCCACCACATGAGGTAACCCCGCACCACGACGGTCACCAACGCGAGCGCGAGCAACGCCAACACGATCTGATTCGCGACGCCGAACAGAATGCCCATGTGCAGCGCGATGCCCCACGCCGCCAGTTTCGCTGCGACGGGCCACTCGGCGAAGTCGTTGTCGTCAACGATCGCGTTCGTAGCGCCGTCGATTGCCACCGAACTCGTCGACAACGCGAACGGCTGCCGGGTCTGCGCGACGACGAAGGCAGTATCGGCCTCGGCCGGAATCGACACTTCGACCTTGCCGTCGATGCCATGCGACCGGGCGGTTCCGAGAACCGAATCGATGCGACCGACGTTCACATCGAGAATATCCCTCGAGACCTCGGAGACCGACATGTCATGTCCCGCATGGTCTCCCGCGGGCGCAGCGCCGCTTCCACCGATGGACGTGGCGGTGGCGGGCGTCGTCCAGCTCAGCGCCGACCGCAGGTCCGAGATGTTCTCGCCCGCGTACTTCGACCACGTGAGGCCGGTCGCGGACAGGAACACCAGCCCGACGGCGATCCAGAGGCCGATCGCCCCATGCCAGTTGCGCGTCCTGGCCCGGCCCGAGACCGAACGGTCGACGGTCAGCAGACGACCGCCGCGGCGGTGGCGTCGTACCCACAGGACGACGCCACCGAGCGCAACGATCCACATCCATGACGCGGCCAGTTCGCTGTAGATCCGGCCGGGTTCGCCTAGATGCAGGTGGCGGTGGAATTCGCTGATCCAGGTTCGCAGCGGTAGTGAGCTGCTGCTTCCGTACACGACCGACTGACCGACGGACTCCCCCGTCACCGGGTCCACGAAGACCGCGAGGCGTTTCGATTCGCCGAGGGACGGGTCGGTGAACAGGACACGGCTGGTCTCACCTGGTTTCGAGGCCGGCCGCACTGCGGCGACGGTCAGGTCGGGTCGTTCCGACTCCGCGGCGCGGACCTGCGCGGCGACGGACTGGGTCGGGCCCGTCGACTCGGTGGTCAGCAGTTCTCGGTACACGACGGATTCGATGGTGGGTGCGAGTGCGTAGAGGCCGCCGCTGAGTGCGGCGACGAGGATGAACGGTGCGATGAGGATGCCTGCGTAGAAGTGCAGCCTCATCACCAGAGAGGGCGCAGGTGGGGATGGGTCTTTCGTGCGTTCTTCGGCCACGACTGTGGACATGGGTGTGCTCGATTCGCTCGTCGACGAGAGCCGTCGAAAAGTGGATGTGGCAAAGCACGGCGGATCCCCGTCAGGGTGAATTGCCGCCGCTGAGGTGAAAGCTCGAATCAAGCAGCGACGGGTGGCCCACGCGTCCCGACGCCGGAACACGCCAGCAGTCGCAGGACGACGTCGGGACGGTATTCGGTGCGGTCCCGAGGACGCTCGTCCTCGACGGGAAGCACCACGCACAGCACCGGAAGGATGCGGCGAAGAACGGACAGCGCGTGACCGTGACCGAGGACGGCAGCACGAATCAACAACGCACACACCATGGTTGCGACGGCGTGTGCGGCCAGCATCGACGGCGTCAGCGACGTTCCGTGATGGTGCTCGCTCGCGATCGTCAGGACGGTGTGCCCGCACACCTGTCCGAGCGCGAGGACGGCCACCATCGGCACTCGGCCGGCCAGTACCGCCACGACACCACCGACAGCCGCACTGACGATCACGAGAAGGACGAGCGCGGATTCCGAGGGCATCATCGTGCCGCCGCCGACGCCGTGTGCGGCGATGCTCAGCGTCCCGGACGTAGCGCCGACGAACACGCCGCGGATGCGCGCGCGACCGTCGGGCCGGGATGTCATGCGGACACCCTACCGACAGCCGAGTGTCAGGCTCGCGTGAACACCTCACCCATCGTCCGGTTGAGCGTGCCGAGCGAGCGAACCACACTACGCACCGACCCCGATGTCGTCGTCGACGCGAGCATCACGTCCAGAGCCGAGGTCTCGGTCAGCTTCTCCGGCGGCTCGACCTGCTCACCGGACAGCGCGCGTTTGACGTCGTCGATCAGTGTCTTGGTGACGTCGGCGGCCTCGCGGAGTGCCTTCGCCGTCGCCTCGGACGGGGCACTGTCGCTCTGCGCGCGTGAGGCGGCCACGCCTGCGCGGGCGAGTGCATGCCCGGACCGGTTGCTGACCGTCATGATGCGCAGCAGACGCTTCGTGCCGCGCCTCGTCCGTGCCGTCGGACCCATCTCCAGTGGTTTCCCCGCAGTCACGAGTTCCTTGAGTGCGTTGTCGAGAGTGCGCATGTCGGCGACCAGATCGGTGTCCCGCCCTGGTTCGACGACCGATTCGATGCTCGAATCGACGATCGAGGACATCTGGTCGAGGTAGGTGTCGATCTTCTCGGTCATCGTCGATCGAGTGCCGGTGGACAGGATGAAGTAGGCCGACGCGATTCCGACGAGTCCGCCCGCGGCGGTCTCGTAGATACGCAGTTCGAGCACGTCGACGCTGAACGTTCCGAGCAGGCCGTACAGCATCGCGAGCATCACCGTGACGAAGAACGACAGCAGCGCGTAGGCGACGGTGACGAGGTAGAACGCGAAGAACACGCACACGACGAGCAGCGTCACCTGCAGCGGCTGGTTGTGGCCGACGAGCGCCGACAGGACGACGCCGGCGAGGACACCTGCAATGGTTCCGACGACGCGGTGGCCCGCGCGCGACAGGATCTCGCCGCGCGTCGACGCGCCGGTGAACACGAGGAAGGCCGTCAGGACGGCCCAGTACCAGCGGTCGGGCGAGATCAGCTCGCCGAGAATCGTCGCGGCGCTCGTCGCCACGGCCACCTGGATCGCGGCCTTGGTGCTCGGATTCATGCCGGTCTCGTCGTCGCGGCGCTCGTCGTCCTTCTTCGACGGTTCTGCCTCGGTCTTCAACGCGTTGCTGGTGATGTGGTGGATCGCGATGTGGGCTTGGACGGCGCGCATCGCGACGGTCGTCGCGACGCCGGCCTGGGTCGACGCGTCGGCCTTGTCCGCGGCTGCCGCGGCAAGGCGTCGCGCAGCACGCAAAGCTTCTTCCGACGGATGGTTCTGCAGACACGAACCCAGCGCGGTGAGCGCTTGCCCCAGCTGTTTGGGCCACTGTTTCTCGGGATCGAGCGCCCAGAGTGCGCTGACGAGTTGTTCGGTGGCGATCTGGGCGTCGAAGATACGCAGCGACAGATCGGCATTGGTGACGCTGAGCAGTCGAGCGGCGTCGTTGCGATCCAACCAGTCGTCGATCATCAGGGCAGTGCTGCCGAGCCGGTCCAGCCTCTTGCGTAGCAGTTCGATGTTGCGGTCCTTCTTGTTCGACGCGACCTCGAGCACGTCGATGCACGACGCGCGCAGCGCCCGCACCAACCGCTGGAGCTCCATCCGCGGCCGGTCGGGCAGGATCACCGTGCGCACGACGAGTGACACCGCAACGCCGACGACGATCGACGCGGCGAGCATCGGTATCTGACCGGGCGTCGCGCGCAGGAACAGGGCGAAGAAATAGCAGATGAACGCGACCATTCCGAGCGCAGTGCCACGCGGTCCGTACCGACGAACCCACACGGCCGCGAACAGAACGACGATGAATCCGACGTCGGCTATCTTCCCGAACTGCGACAGCACCGCCGACAGCGTGACCGCACCGATCGCGGGGAAAACGAGCAGAAGCGTCGTGACGACGCGGCTGCGTTGGTCCTTGTCCTTCACCGCCGCCGACGATTGCATCGCGACGACGGTGCCGATCATGGCGACGGTGATCGGCTGGCCGAGTGCCGCCGAGCTGGGCAGGAGCACCAGCATCGCAAGGACGACGGTGACGGTCGTCGCGGTCGCCGACCGCAGACGCAACCGACCGGGATCCGAGACGGCGAAAAATCGCGTGAGTGCGCTGCGCGCCCGTGCGTGCATAGTTGGACCGGAGACCGACTATTCGCGCACGGGCGCAGAGCGCCTCACAGCCGGCGCCGTCGAGTGCGGCAGCAACCGGCTCATGTCGTCCGGAAGGAGCAGGTCGACGACGACGGAATCGTCGAACCGATACGGCTGAGTCAGCAGTACGCCCGCCAGATGCTTTCGTAGACGCGACATCTCGGCGCGGACCGTGATCGCCCTACCGTCGTCGCCGAACAGGTCGGCGGCCATCTGCGCGGCAGTTCGCCCACCTCGGTACGTCGCGAGGAGGTACAGGATCTCCGCGTGCCGCGGCGTCGGCTCGTGTGTCCATTCGCCGACCTCGCTGCGAATTCGCACTCGGGTCTGCTGCTGCTGCCGTAGGTCGATCGTCACCGTCGTGGAATCGACAGTGTCGTCCCCCGAACCCGTCGGGCGTACGAGCCAGCCTCCGGGAAGCGGTTCGAAGTCGCACACACCGAGCTGCGGCATCCAGAACCGTCCCGCGCCGAGGTCCTCGGGCAGGAGAATGCGATTGCGCAGCGCCACGGATTCGACCGCAGCCACCCAGCCGTTGGAGTCGACAGCGAGCGCCGGCGCCTGCAGTCGTGCCAGCATCGGCGCTGCCACCGAGCGGAGACGGTCGAGATGCTGCCGATGATGTTCGCGCAGTTGCGATTCCGCGAGACGCGCAATGGCGTCGACGAGAGCCAGTGTCGTCGGATGTACCGTGCTCGCCGGACCGCTGACGTCGACGGCGCCGATGACGTGCCCGGTGCGTGGATCCTTGATCGGCGCACCCGCGCACGTCCACGGATGATGGCTGCGCACATAGTGTTCCGCGGAGAAGATCTGTACGGCACGCCTGGACACGAGGGCGGTACCGATCGCGTTGGTACCGACGGAATCCTCCGCCCAACTGGCGCCTTCGACGAATCCGAGACCGTCGGCACGACCGAGGACCGACGTGGATCCGCTGCGCCACAGGACGCGTCCGTGCCGATCGGCGACGACGAGAATGTTGTCGCCGTCCTGGACGACCGACTCGAGTCCCCGGCCGAGGTCGTCGAGGATGTCGAACAAACCCGATTCCCGACGGCTCAGTTCGAGATCGGACGTGTCGATCTGCGGCGACTGCACGCTGACCTTCTCGGGGTCGATACCGAGTGTCCGTAGCCGCCGCCAGGAATCACCGATGACTTCCCGCGGGCGCGCGGGCGACTTGCCGCCGGTCATGGTCGCGTCGTACACCGCACTGAGAATCTGCGCGTAGCGGCGCGGATCCTCGCCGGCCGCCAGCGCAGGTTCTGGTCCTGTCGACTGTGTCATCACCGGCAATTGTGCGCCAGCTCACAAACCGATGTAAAGCCAGGGCCGTCGAATGCACACCTCATCGATAGACGAGACCGCCGTCGATCAGCGGTGCCTGCCCGGTCATGTAGTCCGAATCCGGGCCTGCCAGGTAGGACACGAATGCCGCGACGTCGTCGGGCGTCTGCGCGCGTCCGAGCGCGATGCCGCCGACGAACTTGTCGTAGGTCTCGCCTTCTTTCGCACCGGTGAGCTCGGCGAAGCGCTTGTCGATGGTCACCCACATGTCGGTGCCGACGACGCCGGGGCAATAGGCATTGACGGCGATCCCGTCCGACGCGTATTCCTTCGCCGCGGCCTGGGTCAGCGCGCGCACCGCGAATTTCGTTGCGCTGTAGACGCCCAGCATCGCGAATCCGTCGTGTCCGGCGATCGACGACGCGTTGACGATCTTGCCCTTCTGCTTCAGCGTCCTGAATTTCGCTGCAGCGGCCTGAATTCCCCACAGAACACCGTCGACGTTGACGGCGAAGATGTTCTTCGTGTCCTCGGGGCGAACGTCGTCGAGCGGCGCGACCTGTGCGATACCCGCGTTGTTGACGATGACGTCGAATCCGCCGAGTTCCTCGTGCGCATGATCGACCGCCGCGAACACCTGATCGCGATCGGTCACGTCGGCGACGAAAGTCGTTGCCCGACGCCCGATGTCACGAACCTCCTGCGCGACGGCGTCGATCTTGTCCGATGCCACGTCGACGAGCGCGATGTCGTGCCCGTCGCGGGCGAGGCGAAGTGCGATGCCGCGGCCGATTCCCTGACCGGCTCCGGTGACGAGTGCGACTGTCATTTCTCTCCTTCGGCTGGAGTTACCAGAACCTTCATCTTGTTACCCGCGTGCAGTGCCTCGAAACCGTCCTCGACCACGCCGTCGAGCGCGATCTTGTCCACCCATCCGGTCGTGTCGTACTGCCCGCGTGCCATCAGATCGATGACGGCGTCGTAGTCGGCCGAGGTGTAGCAGAGCGAACCTTGGATGCGAGATTCGTTCATGACGAGCTTCTGAAGCGTTGTGGTCAAGGGCTTTTCGTAGATCGCGACGCTGACCAGCGGCTTGCGCGCACCGATGCAACTCAGTGCCGTCTCGACGGCCGGTTGCACACCGGCTGCGTCGTAGATCGCGTCGGCGCCGCGACCGTCCGTGGTGTCGGCGATGAACGCAGGCACGTCGAGTGTCGTGGGATCGAGCGTCTTCGCGCCGAGCGCTTCGATCGATGCGCGACGCGTCGGCGACGGCTCGACCACGTACACGTCGTCGAGTCCTTTGCCGCGCAGCGCAAACCACAGTCCGATCCCGATCGGCCCTGCACCGAACACCATCGCGGTGTCGTCGGGCGTCGGGTCGCCGAGCGTTGCGGCATGGAACGCGACGGACATCGGCTCCACGAGCGCGCCCAGTTCGAGCGAAACATTGTCGGGCAGCTGGTGAATCATGTTCGACGGCACCACCGTGTATTCGGCCATCCCGCCGTCGGACATCAGTCCGTGGAATCCGATGTGCTGACAGATGTTGTAGTTGCCGGCTTTGCACGGACCGCAGTGGCCGCACCGGTAGAGCGGCTCGATGGCGACGCGGTCACCGATCTTCGCATTTCTGACTCCGGCGCCCACCTCGGTGACCGTTCCGGAGAACTCGTGCCCGAGCACCAGCGGCAACTGCTGATGCGTCAGCGGATGCGGTTCGGTAGGAACGAAGATCGGACCGGCGTAGTACTCGTGCAGGTCGGTACCGCAGATGCCGTTGAACCCGACTCGAACCTTCACCTCACCTTCACGGGGCGAAGGCTCGGGCACATCGGCGATCTCCACCTTGTTCGGACCGTAGTAGACGGCAGCGCGCATCGGTTCACTCCTCACCGGTTGATTCGATGAACACATGTCTATGTGACCTGACCCACAAGCGACAGGGTTGCAGCCCGTTGCAGTCCTTCGATCGCCCGGTCGGCGGATGGTGCTATGGTCGGCGTTGTTCTGACACGGGGTGCGTCCTACCTGAGGATGCTGAGATCACACCCGTCGAACCTGATGCAGTTAATGCTGACGAAGGGATGTCAAGGCGATGGTTACGCCTGTGCACTCGGCGGATTCTGTCCGCCACACGGACCGCATGTGGGACGCAACAAGCTCGTTGCGCACCGCTATCGACGGACTCGAGTTCCTCGAGCAGCTCGGTCACGGAACGTTGCCGCTCGACGCGTTCCGCTTCTACATCGAGCAGGACCGGCTCTACCTGGCCGGATACACCAAGGCGCTGGCCATTCTCGCATCGCGGGCGCCCGACGCGACCACGGCCGCGTTCTGGGCGACATCGGCGGCCAGCGCTGTCGACGAGGCATCTCTGCACGAACAACTGTTGTCCGGCAGTGCGCTCCCTCCGTCGGACGCGCGCGTCGAGCATTCACCGACGTGCCTCGGCTACACCTCCTACCTGATCGCCACTGCAGCCACCGAGCCGTATCCGGTCGCGGCCGCAGCAATTCTGCCGTGCTTCTGGATCTACGCCGATGTGGCGGCGCGGTTGGCGGGTGCAGCACAGGACGTGCTGGCACGGGATCCCGAGCACCCGTACGCCCGATGGGTGTCGACGTACGATTCCGACGAGTTCCGCGACATCGTCTCCGCCGCAAGAACTCTCGTCGACGAGGCGGCCGATGGAGCGACCGAGGCACAGCGCGAGGCAATGGTCGACGCGTTCGTGATCGCCACTCGATACGAGCTGTCGTTCTGGGACACAGCCTTGCATCCGACGCCGTGGTCGCACTCGCGATCGGCGGTGGCGTTGTGAAAAAGCTTCTTGCACTTGCTGTGTCGGCCGTGTCTATCGCGGGACTCACCGCGTGCGCACAGTCGAACGATTCCGACACGATCCGGTTCGCACTCGACTGGACACCGAACACCAACCACACCGGACTGTACGTTGCGCTGCAGGAAGGCTACTTCGCCGACGCCGGTCTCGACGTCGAGGTGCTGCCCTACAACAACACCTCGCCCGACACGCTCGTCGATTCGGGCAACGCCGAATTCGGCATCAGCACGCAGAGTTCGACGGCGTTCGCGAAAGCCGCAGGCGCACAGATCGTCTCGGTGCTCGCACCGCTGCAGCACTGGGCGACGGGCATCGGAGTCAAGGCCGATCGCGACGACGTCCCGAGCCCGAAGGCGTTGGACGGAAAGACGTACGCGGGCTTCGGTGACACCGGCGAGCAGGCGACGCTGAGGCAGGTCGTGCGGAACGACGGCGGCGCGGGCGACTACGAGACCGTCGTGCTCGGCACATCCGCCTACGAAGCCGTCTACTCCGGCACCGCCGACTTCACCGTGTCCTACTTCGCGTGGGAAGGCATCGAGGCCGAGCACAGCGGCACGCCGATGAAGTACTTCGACTACACCGACTACGGATTTCCCGACGCGTACGCGATCACCATCAGCGGCAACGAGAACTGGCTGGCCGACAACCCCGACGAGGCGAGAAAGTTCGTCCAGGCGTTGCAGCGCGGCTATCAACTCGCAGCCGACGATCCGCACCGCGCCGCACAGGACGTCATCGACGCCAACCCCGGCGCGTTCACCGACGAGAACCTCGTGTTCGAGAGCCAACAGATGCTCGCCGACAGTTACATGAAGGACGCGTCGGGAACCGTGGGCACGCAGAACCTCGAGAAATGGGCGGCCTACTCGAAGTTCCTCTACGACGACGGTGTTCTCGTCGACGAGTCCGGCGCGCCGCTGACGTCGGAACCCGATTGGTCGACGTACTTCACCGATGACTACCTCGCCGATCAGTAGCACAGCCGAGTCGTCGTCACCCCGTGCCCGACGGGTCCTGACGCTCGTTCGGTGGGCGCTGCCGTCGGCGACGATCGTCGTCGTGCTGGTCGCCGCATGGCAGATCTACGTCTCGGTCTCCGGCATCAGGCCGCAGGTGCTGCCGTCGCCGACACGGATCCTGACGCAGGGCTGGGCACATCGCGACGCGATCGCGACGAACGCCGCAGCCACGCTGCAGGTCACGATCGTCGGATTCGCGGTGTCGCTCGTCGTGGCCTGGGTTCTGGCTGTGGCCGTCGACTTCTCGCCGTGGCTGCGCCGGGCCGTCGTCCCGCTGTTCGTGGTGTCGCAGACGTTGCCGATCATCGCCATCGCGCCGCTGCTCATCATCTGGTTCGGATTCGGACTGCTCCCGAAGATCCTCGTCATCGCGCTGGCAACGTTCTTCCCGATGGCCATCGGTTTGATCGAAGGCTTCGCCGCCACCGACCGCGACGCCCGTTCACTGCTGGCCAGTATGGGCGCGAGTCGGTGGCAGCAGTTCCGCTACGTGCGACTGCCGTCGGCGATGCCCCGGTTCTTCACAGCACTGCGTATCGGCATCACGTACGCGGTCGTCGGCGCGATCTTCGCCGAATATGCCGGCGCCAGTGCAGGACTCGGCATCTACATGGCCCAGCAGAAGAACTCGTTCCGCACCGATCTCGTATTGGCCGCAGTGGTCGTGACGGCCGTCATCAGCGTCGCACTGTTCCTGCTCACGTACGCCGTCGAACGCGTCGTCGCGCCGTGGGCGCTGGATCGGAGGACGTCATGACGCATGTGCACCTGTCCGGTCTGACGAAGTCCTTCGGCGACCGCACCGTTCTCGACGGCGTCGATTTCGATGTGGCACAGGGAGAATTCGTGTCGGTCATCGGCCCGAGCGGATCCGGTAAGAGCACGATCTTCAACGTCATCGCCGGGCTGGATACGCCGGACTCGGGAATCGTCGACGCGCCGACCTGCGCGTACATGCCACAGAAGGACCTGCTGTTCCCGTGGCGGTCGGCGCTGGAGAACACCACCCTCGGCCTCGAAGTCCAAGGCGTCGACAAGAAAGACGCTCGCCGACGCGCACGCGAGCTGTTCCCGATCTTCGGACTGGGTGGGTACGAGAACGCCCGTCCCGCCGAGATGTCCGGTGGCATGCGGCAACGCGCAGCCCTGCTGCGGACCGTCGTGCAGGGCCGTGAGGTTCTCCTGTTGGACGAACCGTTCGGCGCACTCGACTCGTTGACGCGGACGACGATGCAGGGCTGGCTGCAGAACGTCTGGCTGCAGTACCGGTGGACCGTACTGATGATCACACACGACATTCGCGAAGCGGTCTATCTCTCGGATCGCGTGATCGTGTTGTCGGACAAGCCTACTCGCGTGCGCCGCCAGGTAGAGGTGCCGCTCGCCAGACCGCGCGCGCTCGACGTCGTCACGTCGCCGGAGTTCGCGAAGGTCGAGTCCGAGCTGATGGACGTGTTGATCAGTTCGTACTGATCAGTCGACGCACGGGATGTTGCCGTCCACCTGCACGCCGACGGCAGGCGGGTCGTCGACCTCGGTCGTCGGAACCGCTTCGGGCGCAGGGGTTTCGGCTGTGGCGGCAGGTTCCTCGGGTGCGGGATCGAGAATTCGCGCGGTCTCCGAGCGCAAGCGATCGACGTCGACGATGTTCACGTCCTGGCCGTCGATCGTCTCGTAGCCTTCGACGGGAAGTGTGAAGAAGTCGATCTCCCCGTCGACGATGCTGCCGGCCTGCGAGACGAGTGAGACCGGATCGAGGTCTTTGTCGATGACGATGTCCTGCTTCGTCC
Source organism: Rhodococcus sp. B10 (assembly GCF_011770055.1). Taxonomy (NCBI): domain Bacteria; kingdom Bacillati; phylum Actinomycetota; class Actinomycetes; order Mycobacteriales; family Nocardiaceae; genus Rhodococcus; species Rhodococcus sp. B10. Next base: position 75,025 of record NZ_JAAFYV010000027.1, read on the forward strand.
CAGCGACGAGAGCGCGCAGTTCCCCGAGATTGCCGAGAATGCCGGATTCCTTCAGTTTCGACATGACTCCGGCGACGAACGCCTGCTGACGGCGAGTGCGGTCCAGGTCGCCGTCGACCAGGCCATGGCGTTGCCGCACGAACGACAATGCTTGCGACGCATCGAGAGTCTGGGTGCCTGCCGGGAAGCGTGCACCCGAATACTCGTCGTCGACGGCGTCGTTGAGGCACACCGGGATCGGACCGACGGCGTTGGCGATGTCGTAGAAGCCGAGCAGGTTGACTTCCGCGAAATGATCGATCGGGACCTGCAACAAGCGCTGCACTGCCTGGAGCGTGGAGCGACGGCCCTCCTCGCGCGCCTGCCGTTCACGAGACGCCGGATCGGTCACACCCTCGTCGAACAGCGCGGAGTCGGCGTCTGCCTTCGCCAACCCGTAGGCCTCCTTGATCTTTCGCTTACCGTAGCCGGGTACATCGACGTAGTCGTCCCGTGGGATCGAGATCGCCTTCGCCCGACCACCGTCGCCCGGGAGATGCAGGAGGAGAAGCGTATTGGTGTTGTAGCCGCCGACGTCGCTGTCTCCGGCATGAAGCTCATCGGTGACGAACGACGGCGGAAGGTCGTTGCCGTCCATGTCTTTTCGACTGTCGAGTCCGATGAGCAGGATGTTGGTGTCTTCGCCGTTCAGGCTCGGATCGTTGTCCGGGAGCTCCGCCAGAGCGTTCGACGTCGTCAGTCCCGTCGTCGCCTCTCGATACACTGCCCACCCGACACCGCTGACGACCAGTGACGACACCGCGGCCAGGCCTACCAACCCACGACTGGCGTGAACGAGCAAGCGCCGTGTATGGGTCGCACGATGGCGGCCGGCCGACACTCGATGTCGCCCGGCTTTTCGAGAACGGCCGGTCCCATCGAGAAGCACTCGACGAGGTTAACCGAGACCGCGCCCCAGGGTGGCCGCGAGGTCAGCGACGGCCGCCCTGGCCGAGGCAAGCGAGTCCTGTGCCTGCGGAATCAACGAGCTCATCGCCGGCACCCGGGCCGCGAGTGTGAGGTCGACGAGTACGACGTGCACCTGCATCCCGAGCGCTGTGCCCAGCACCTGCTGCAGCTGCGGAACGGTGTGGTCGGCACCTTCGTCCGGAGTGCCTGGGCCGTATTGGTTCCCACGGCTCGACACGACGACGACATGCTTGCCTTCGAGCGGCCGCGTGGGTGCATCGAACGGAACGGTGATCCCGGGAACGTGGATGTAGTCGATCCACGCCTTGAGAGTCGACGGCACCGACCAGTTGTACATCGGTGCTCCGATGACGACGACGTCCGCCGAGACCACCTCGTCGATCAATTCCTTCTGCAGCGCTTCGGCTTCGGGTGGCGCTACTTCCTCCGCCGTGCGCAGATGCGGCGCCCAGTGCAAGGCGGACGTCGGAAGATGCGGCAGTGCATCGCGATGCAGGTCGCGGTAGATGACCGAATGGTCGGCACCGAGGGAATGCCATACGTCCGAGAAATGAGCGGTGACCGCCCGGCTCACCGAATGACTCAGGTCGGCAGACGAATCGAGATGCAGCAACTGCGGCACGGACGGCTCCTTGATCCGGGGGTAGGTAACTACAGACTATGCCCAGTAGTCTTCCCGCTTATGGATCACCGGTACATCGCGAGCGCATTGTCGGCCGAGGATTCACGCGCAGTCGACGCCGTGGTTGCCGGGCTGGACGGTCGAACCCCCGACATCGCTGTCGACGGTGTCTCACTCGACATCGACGAGCCTGCGCGACGCGCCGTCGTCGAACTGCTCCGGCAGCTCGCGTCGGGAACCGCGGTCACCGTAGGACCCGTCGGCGAATTGCTGACGACGTCTCAGGCCGCCGAGATCCTGGGTGTCTCGGACACGTACGTGCGCAGGCTGGCCGACGCAGGCGACCTCGCCATCGAAATGCGCGGCACACACCGCAGATTCAAGCTCGAGGACCTCGTACGGCTGCGTGAGAAGTTCAAACGCGACCGCTAGCCCGCCTCCCGCCCGAGCAATCCGGATTGCAGGGTCAGGAGGTCACGGAATGCCTCGCCCGACGCCCGCCACAGCTGTTCACCGTCGATGTAATCGACGCCCAACAGGTTGACGTCGCCTCGAAATGCGCCGACGTCGACCGACAGCTTGCGCACGATGGCCGACACGTCGCGATCCAGGTAGCCGGAATCCGAACGTTCGAGTTCACGGAACCGCGCTGAGAAATGGTCTGCAGAGATGCGCCGGTCGACGAACTGAGCCACCAGGATCACGAATCGCGACGCGTGCAACGACGGAGAACGAAACGATTGCTCCACGACACTGCCTTCCCCGGTCGACGACCCCATTCATCGCCGCCATCGAATCTCGTCGGTTCGAATCGAGGACAAGGGGCGTGCACGGACCGCGACGACGTCGTCGGTTCGCGGTGATCGAGGGGTGTCGACGATTCGGTTCTTTCATTATTCGGAACTTCACCCACGATAACGACGTGAAACCGACCCGAAGCCCGTTACCACGGATCCTATGACCGATCACAACACACTGCGCGCGACAGTTGTGAGGGGCCGTCACGATGGCAATTAATTCGGTGGCGCGCGGTGGCGCGTCTGTCGCATGATGGTCAGCGTCACGAACCGAGGCGGCCGCGAAAGGAGTGGGACTATGACGGTATCTGCCAACGATGTTGTCGTTCCGCGTATTTCGCGTGGCGACGCGCCCGTTCTCTTCATCTAGCGAATTCGATTTCGCTTTCTTTTCACCGCCTGCAGTGATGCTCGTCGAGCTCTGCAGCGTGCGGTCATGCTGTCATGCAAGGAGTTCACCTGTACGTGTACGAAAACTTGGTTCGTGACCACGAACTGAGAGTTGCGAAGTCACTCGAACGATACGAGCTCAGGAAACACGGGAGGTCCAGAACGTCGTCCGACGGCCTGGCGCTCTTCGCCGCTGCCCGACGGCTCGTCGCCAGCACCGGCCGGCCGCCCTCGGCATCGATGGTCCGTGGCAGCGGTTAGACGGGGTGGATGGTTCATTCATGCTGCTTGCCGGCGGGGGTGTTCGCGTGAATGGTGCATTCATACGATCTGTCAGCGTGGATGGTTCATTCATGCTGCCGCTCCGCCGTCGCCGCGGCCGGTGAGGGTATGGATGGTCCGTGGCAGTGACGGCGCTCATCGAAATTCATCACTGACGCTCACTGAAATTCATCACCCGTGTGGCACCGCCAACGAGGGCGGGTCTCCAACGAAGCTGATGGTCTCTGACCACGCACCAGCTACTCGAAGGA
>NZ_JAAFYV010000028.1:0-74556 GCF_011770055.1 Rhodococcus sp. B10
CAGCCCACCCAGCGCGCCCCACCCGAGCAGCGCGACCAACCCGATACGCACCACATGCGGGCGCAGTGCGTCGCGGAGCCGTTCGCGCGGCGCTGCCGACGTCGCGTCATCCGTGCGCGGCAGGCCGACGAGACCGAGAACCGCCGACACCACCGCCAGCACGACGAACGCGTAGCGCCAGTCGAACTGTGCAGCCACCCCACCGACGAGCGGCGCACTCGTCTGCCCTGCCGCCTGCAGCGCGCCGAACGTCCCGAGAACTCGGCCGAGACGTTCACGAGGGGTCGCCGCCGCGAGGGTTGCGAGCAGCAGAGGCGTCGTGAACGCGTTTCCGCATCCCTGCACCACTCGCGCCGCGAGCAGAATCTGGAGCGTCGGCGCCAGCGCGCAGACGATGGACGCGAGTGTGTACACGCCGTAGGCGATCCGGACCGTGCGCAGGCGTCCCCACCTGGCGCCGAGCGTGCCCGACACGAGCATCGTCAGCGCGAACGGCAGCAGATACGCCGTCAACGACGACGACGCGGACCCGGTGGAGACACCGAGCGAGTCACCCATCTCGGGAAGCATCGACGCGACCAGTGCGCCGCCGAACGGGCCGAGAAAGCCTCCCGAGTACAGCGCAGCGACGCGAAGACGTTCGGATCGAGGTCTGTCCTGGGGTCGAGTACCCGTCACAGACCGAAGCTGCCGGGACCCCGCCGACGGAGATAGCGTTCGAACTCGGCGGCGATGGCGTCACCGTCGATCTTGGAGATGGCGTCGGTGATGTCGACCTCGGCGTCGCCGCGCTCCTCGAGGCTGCGGACGTACTCGCTGATCTCCTCGTCCTCCTTCGTCATCTCGGTGACGGCTTCCTCCCAATCCTCTGCCTGGGTGGGGAGCTCGCCGAGCGGCACCTCGATGTCGAGTACTTCCTCGACACGCTGGAGCAACGCAACCGTTGCCTTCGGGTTGGGCGGCTGCGAGACGTAGTGGGGAACCGCGGCCCAGAACGACACGGCGGGTACGCCTGCCTTGACGCACTCGTCCTGCAGAACTCCGGTGATGCCGGTCGGACCTTCGTAGCGGGTCTGTTCGAGATTGAACCGTTCGGCCGCCTCCACGCTGTGCGCGCTTCCGGTGACGGGAACAGGGCGGGTGTGCGGCGTGTCGGCCAGGAGCGCGCCGAGGATGACGACGGTGTCGACGCCGAGCTGCTCGATGAACTCCAACAGGTCGTCGCAGAAGCTACGCCACCGCATGTTCGGCTCGATACCGCGCAGCAGAACGATGTCGCGGGCGCTTCCGGGGGGAGAACACACCGACAGACGCGTCGACGGCCACTGGATCTCGCGGGTGACGCCGTCGACCTGCCTGATGGTCGGTCGGTTGACCTGGTAGTCGTAGTAATCCTCGGAGTCGAGCTCCGCGAGCGGACTCGCGTCCCAGATCAGTTCCAGGTGTTCGACGGCACCGCTCGCGGCGTCGCCCGCGTCGTTCCAGCCTTCGAACGCAGCCACCAGAATCGGGTCGCGCAGCGTCGGCAGCGGCATCTCGTCGTCGTCGACGAGCTCGGAAACCGGCGAAAACGGTGTTGCGTTCGACACAGCGGTGGAGACCGCATCCAGTAGCGTTTCGGCTGCGCTGTCCGATTTGTCGCGCTCTGCGTCGATGTTGTCGTCGTTGTCGGCGGGAAAGTTGCCGTCGCGGTTTCGGGGACTCACCACGACAGACTACGACCAGGCAGCGCTGTCGTGGCCGCGGCGCCTTGCCCTCTACTCTGTAGGGATGCCTGCGCTACATAGAACCGGCCTGCTGGATGCGATTCGTTCTCGCGTTGTGATCGGCGACGGCGCTATGGGAACGATGTTGCAGGACGCGAATCTGACGCTCGACGATTTCCTGGGTCTCGAAGGCTGCAACGAGATCCTGAACGAGACCCGCCCGGACGTGTTGCGCGAAATCCACCGGGCGTACTTCGCGGCAGGTGCCGACGCGGTGGAGACCAACACGTTCGGCTGCAATCTGCCGAACCTCGCCGACTACGACATCGCCGACCGCATCCGCGACCTCGCCGAGAAGGGCACCCGTCTCGCCCGTGAGACCGCCGACGAGATGGGCAAGGGACGCGACGGCATGGACCGGTTCGTCCTCGGATCCATGGGTCCGGGCACGAAGCTGCCCACCCTGGGTCACGCGCCGTTCGCCTCGCTCCGCGACGCGTACACCGAGGCAGCGCTCGGCATGATCGACGGAGGCGCCGACGCGATCCTGGTGGAGACCTGCCAGGATCTGCTCCAGGTCAAGGCGGCCATCATCGGCAGCCAGAACGCGATGGACAAGCTCGGCGTCCGTATCCCGATCATCACCCACGTCACGGTCGAGACCACCGGAGCGATGCTGGTCGGCAGCGAGATCGGCGCAGCGTTGACCGCGTTGGAGCCGCTCGGCATCGACATGATCGGTCTCAACTGTGCGACGGGTCCCGCCGAGATGAGCGAGCACCTGCGTCACCTGTCGAAGCACTCGACGCTTCCCGTGTCGGTCATGCCGAACGCCGGCCTGCCGACGCTGGGCGCGAACGGCGCCGAATACCCGCTGACGGCACCTGAGCTGGCGACGGCTCTCGGTTCGTTCGTCAGCGAGTACGGCCTGTCGCTCGTCGGCGGCTGCTGCGGTACGACGCCCGAGCACATTCGTCAGGTCGCAGACCTCGTGCACGGTGTGACCAAGGCCGACCGCGTGCCCGCCCCGGAGCCCGGTGTGTCGTCGCTGTACACGGCCGTTCCGTTCGAACAGGACGCCAGCATCCTGATGATCGGCGAGCGCACCAACTCCAACGGATCCAAGGCCTTCCGTGAGGCGATGATCGCCGAGGACTACGAGAAGTGCCTCGACATCGCCAAGGATCAGACCCGCGACGGCGCCCACATGCTCGACCTCAACGTCGACTACGTCGGCCGCGACGGCGCCGCCGACATGGCCGCGCTCGCGTCACGTCTCGCGACGGCGTCCACGCTGCCGATCATGCTCGACTCGACCGAGCCCGCGGTGCTGCAGGCAGGCTTGGAGCATCTGGGTGGGCGCAGCGCGGTCAACTCGGTGAACTACGAGGACGGTGACGGTCCCGACTCGCGCTTCCACAAGATCATGACGCTGGTGAAGGAACACGGTGCCGCTGTCGTCGCGCTGACCATCGACGAGGAGGGCCAGGCTCGTACCGCCGAGTGGAAGGTGCGCGTCGCCGACCGACTGATCGAGGACATCACGACCAACTGGGGTCTGAGCCACGAGGACATCATCGTCGACACGCTGACGTTCCCCATCTCGACCGGCCAGGAAGAGGTCCGACGCGACGGCATCGAGACCATCGAAGCCATTCGGCAGCTCAAGGCGAAGTATCCGAACGTGCACACCACGCTGGGTCTGTCGAACATCTCGTTCGGCCTGAATCCTGCTGCGCGGCAGGTGCTCAACTCGGTCTTCCTGCACGAGTGCACCGAAGCGGGCCTCGACACGGCCATCGTGCACGCGTCGAAGATTCTGCCCATGAACAAGATTCCGGACGAGCAACGCGAGACGGCTCTCGATCTCGTGTACGACCGGCGCACCGACGACTACGACCCGCTGCAGAAGCTCATGCAGCTGTTCGAGGGGGTGTCGGCCGCGTCCGCCCGCGAGTCTCGCGCCGAGGAACTGGCACGCCTGCCGTTGTTCGAGCGCCTCGAACGTCGCATCGTCGACGGCGAACGCGCCGGACTCGACGCCGATCTCGATGCTGCGATGACCGAGAAGCCGCCGCTCGAGATCATCAACGAGACGTTGCTGTCCGGCATGAAGACCGTCGGCGAACTGTTCGGCTCCGGTCAGATGCAGCTGCCGTTCGTGCTCGCCTCGGCCGAGGTCATGAAAGCTGCCGTGGCGTACCTCGAACCGCACATGGAGGCGACGGACGACGACGGCAAGGGTCGCATCGTGCTCGGCACCGTCAAGGGCGACGTGCACGACATCGGCAAGAACCTCGTCGACATCATCTTGAGCAACAACGGTTACGAGGTCGTCAATCTCGGTATCAAGCAACCGATTTCGACCATCCTCGAAGCTGCGCTCGACAAGCGTGCCGACGTCATCGGCATGTCCGGTCTGCTCGTGAAGTCGACGGTCGTCATGAAGGACAACCTGATCGAACTCAACAACAAGGGAGTCGCCGAGCAGTTCCCGGTGCTGCTGGGCGGCGCGGCATTGACGCGGTCCTACGTGGAGAACGATCTTCAGGACGTGTACGAGGGCGAGGTCCACTACGCACGCGATGCGTTCGAGGGTCTGCGCCTGATGGACACCATCATGACCACGAAGCGCGGTGGGGGCCCTGCGCCCGACAGTCCGGAAGCGTTGGAGGCCAAGGCGAAAGCCGAGGAGCGCAAGGCGCGCCACGAGCGGTCGCGTCGAATCGCCGAGCAGCGTAAGGCGGCCGAGACTCCCGTCGTCGTGCCGGATCGTTCCGACGTCGCGGCCGACATCGAGGTGCCGGTGCCGCCGTTCTGGGGCACGCGCATCGTCAAGGGTGTCTCGCTGACCGAGTACGCCGGTCTGCTCGACGAGCGGGCACTGTTCCTCGGCCAGTGGGGTCTGCGGGGCGCACGCAAGGGTGAGGGCGCGACGTACGAGGATCTCGTCGAGTCGGAAGGCAAACCGCGCCTGCGCTACTGGCTCGACCGCCTCAGCACCGACGGCATCCTGGCGCACGCGGCGCTCGTGTACGGGTACTTCCCAGCGGTCTCCGAGGGCGACGACGTCGTCGTGCTCACCGAACCCGAGCCCGACGCACCGGAGCGATTCCGCTTCTCGTTCCCCCGCCAGCAGCGCGACCGGTTCCTCTGTGTCGCCGACTTCGTCCGGTCACGCGAATCGGCGCGCGAGCGAGGTCAGGTCGACGTGCTTCCGATGAACCTCGTGACGATGGGCCAGCCGATCGCGGACTTCGCGAATCAGCTGTTCGCATCCGATTCGTACCGGGACTACCTCGAAGTGCACGGCATCGGAGTGCAACTCACCGAAGCGCTCGCCGAGTACTGGCACCGCCGCGTCCGCGAGGAGCTGAAGTTGGCAGGCGGGACCAGTGTCGCGGCCGACGACCCGACGAACCCGGAAGGGTTCTTCAAGCTCGAATACCGTGGTGCGCGTTACTCGTTCGGCTACGGCGCGTGCCCCGATCTGGAGGACCGCATCAAGCTTGCGGCCCTGCTCGAACCGGAGCGAATCGGCGTCAAGCTGTCCGAAGAGCTGCAGCTGCATCCCGAACAATCGACCGACGCATTCGTGCTTCACCACCCGGAGGCCAAGTACTTCAATGTCTGAGAACACTCTGCTCGCTGTTCTGTGGGACATGGACGGCACACTGCTCGACTCGGAGAAGATCTGGGACGTCGCGGTGGCCGAGCTGTCGCTCGAGCTGGGGCGTGAGCTGACGGCCGAGGTCCGTGAGAGCACCCTCGGCAACTCGATGCGCGGCGCGCTGACGAAGGTGTTCGCGCATACCGGCACCGAGGTCACCGACGAATCGTTGAAACGCGGACGCGACTGGCTGACCGACCGCGTCGGAACTCTGTTCGCAGAAGGCATCCCGTGGCGACCGGGTGCCAAGGATGCGCTGCAGCTGGCCCGCGACATGGACCTGAAGACCGCGCTCGTCACCAACACCGAACGCGGCCTCGTCGAGAACGCGTTGGAGACGATCGGTCGCGAGTACTTCGACTTCACCGTGAGCGGAGACGAAGTCGAGGAAGGTAAGCCGCACCCTGCGCCGTACCTTCGTGGGGCCTCGCTGCTGGGTCTCGAACCGTCGTCGTGTCTGGCAGTGGAGGATTCGCCGACGGGATCGCTCTCGGCGCACCGGGCAGGCTGTTCGGTGCTGCTCGTGCCGTCCGAGGTGTCGGTGGACGCGCGGCCGGGTTACGTCGTCCGCGAGTCGTTGGTGGGACTCACCGATGCAGGATTTCGGTCGGCCTGGCGCGACGCACGACCGGCGTGAACAGTGATGAGAGGCGTCGGCCGCGTCACGAATCCAGCGTCATGAAAGAATCATCCACCGTGAAGACCTTCGACTCACTGTTCGCCGAGCTCACCGACCGTGCCGCCACCCGTCCCGAGGGTTCCGGCACCGTGGCCGCGTTGGATGCAGGTGTGCACGCTCAAGGGAAGAAGATCATCGAGGAAGCGGGCGAGGTCTGGATCGCCGCCGAACACGAGGGCGACGACGCGCTGGCCGAGGAGATCTCCCAGCTGCTGTACTGGGTTCAGGTGTTGATGGTGGGTCGCGGGCTGAAGCTGGAGGATGTCTACCGACATCTGTGAGCAGGTTCTCCTCCATCGGACTTCTCTCACATAAGGACATCGTCATGTTGCGCGTAGCAGTTCCCAACAAGGGTGCTCTTTCCGAATCCGCCGCAGAGATTCTCAAGGAAGCCGGCTACCGGCGTCGAAGCGACTCCAAGGACCTCACCGTCCTCGACCCCGCCAACGGCGTCGAATTCTTCTTCCTCCGCCCCAAGGACATCGCAATCTACGTCGGTTCCGGCCAGCTCGACCTGGGCATCACCGGCCGCGATCTCGCGCTCGACTCAGGAGCTCCCGTCGAGGAACTTCTGTCTCTCGGATTCGGGCGTTCGACCTTCCGTTACGCCGGACCGCAGGGCAAGGACTGGTCCACCGACGACCTCGCCGGCCTCCGCATCGCGACGTCGTACCCCAATCTGGTGAAGGCCGACCTCGCAGCGCGTGGAATGGAGGCGACGGTCATCCGGCTCGACGGTGCCGTCGAGATCTCCATCCAGCTGGGTGTCGCCGACGCAATTGCCGACGTCGTCGAATCCGGTCGCTCGCTGCGGCAGAACAATCTCGTCGCATTCGGTGAGTCGTTGTGCGATTCCGAGGGTGTGCTGATCGAACGAGCAGGCGGCGACGGGAGGGACGGTAGCGACAGCAGCGACCGAACTCGGAAGCAGCTGATCGCCCGCATTCAAGGTGTCGTGTTCGCGCAGCAGTACCTGATGCTGGATTACGACTGCCCGAAGGCCATTCTCGACGAGGCTGTGAAGATCACGCCGGGAATCGAGTCGCCGACGTTGTCGCCGATGGCCGACGAGAACTGGATTGCGGTGCGCGCCATGGTCTCTCGGAAGGCCCACAATTCCGTCATGGACGATCTCGCCGAGCTCGGCGCGAAAGCGATTCTGGCGTCGGACATCAGGTCCTGTCGGGCGTTCTGATCACCGGAATGTCGACACCTCACCGAGGTCGTACCAGCACCGTCTGAGCGATCCGTCCGACGGGTCCGTGTTCGTCGTGGAGCACTCCTGCGGACATCGCGAATCCGTCGGGGCCGGTGGATGTTTCGGCGGACACGCCCACCCATTCGCCGACCGGTTCCCGAAACACGTGCACGGTGAGATCGGTGTTGAGGAACGTCCATCGGTCGATGTCGATCTTGGCGCCGATTCCGTTGGCGATGTCCGCGATCGAGAACAAGCGCTCCATCGGAGTCATCGATTCGCCCTCCACGAGAGCGGGTTTCGGACGCGCCCACACCTGACCGGGCCCGTCGACGCCGAACTCGGTGAGCGCGCGCATCTCGACGTTGTCGAGGTAACCGGACTTCCAGGTGCCGCCCCAGGTGTGAACAGCGGCGTCGGACAACGGTTTCAGCGGCGTGTCTGCGGCGGACGAGACGGCGGATGTGTCCGCGGTGGCCATGCGCCACGCCGTTCCTCTGGCGACGGCTCGGTCGACACCGGAACTCGTACGCGCCCACAGCTCGGCGACGACGAGTTCGATGGACGACCCGGGGCGTTCCATCCACGCGCGAACTTCGATGTCTGCGATGGGAACCGGGCCGAGCAACTCGACGACGACCCTCGTGAGCTGCATGTCGGGACGCGGCGCCACGCGCCCCAGCGCTCGGACCAGCAGAGCAGACGGGGGCGCGCCGTGCTGCATCGTGGGTGCCCACAGGCTGACGGTTCGTTCGGTGGTGCGGAACACCTCGTGGCCGCGCTCGTTCGGGCCGAGCGGAACGTAGAACGCGTCGGCGGTCGCTGGACTCGGTGTCATCGGTCGCCTCCGGTAGGCCAACCGGGGTACGCAGGCGGAGTTCCGCCGAACTCCGGGCACAGCGGCTGGTGATCGCACCACTTGCACAGCGTTCCGCGACGGGGTTGGAAGTCGCCGGTCTCGCCCGCCGTCATGATCGCCTTCCAGATCGCGGACAGCATGCGCTCGAAGCGCAGCAACTCGCCCTCGTCGGGGGTGTACGTCAACGACTTCTTGTCCGCGAGATACATCAGCTTGAGCTGCGCGGGAACGATGCCGCGCATCCGCATGATCACGAGCGCGTAGAACTTCATCTGGAACAGCGCCTTGGCCTCGGTGAAACCGCTGGGCGCACGGCCCGTCTTGTAGTCGACGACGCGAACCATGCCGTTGGGCGCGACGTCGATCCGGTCGATGAAACCGCGCAGGGGAGTGCCGTCGGCGAGCTCGATCTCGACGCGCTGTTCGCACGACTCGGGTTCGAACCGAGTGGGATCTTCCATCTCGTAGTAGCCGCTGACGAGTGCTCGTGCTTGGTCGAGCAACGTGGCACGTTCGGCAGGAGTGAGCAGATCCGCAATGTCCGGAGACTCGGCGACGACGCGTTCCCACGCTGGGTCGACGAGCTCGACTGCCGTCGCCGAATCTCGTGTCGCACTGGGCATTCCGTACAGCGCTTCCAGTGCTGCGTGAACGACGGTTCCCTTGACCTGTGCGGTGGTCGACTTCTCCGGGATGCGATCGACCGCACGGAAGCGGTACAGCAGCGGGCACTGTTTGAAGTCGTTGGCGCGGGAGGGGGACAGTGCGGGCCTGCTACGTCGAGAAGGGTCCGACGCGTCCGGGGCAGTCGATCCGACGGAGAGCTCCATCGGCAGCGAATCGGTAATACTCACACCACGCAGACTAAGCCCGTCGTCCGACACGATCGTGGAGGCACGTAATCTGGTTGGTCGAGTCGTCGTCCACTTCCGAGGCGACACGACCTCCGCGAGCACCGACGAAAGAGAGAACTGCTGTGTCTTCGGACGAGAGCATGTCTTCGGACGAGACCCAGTCCCACCTCGAGACCCAGTCACACGACGAGACCCAGTCACACGACGAGAGTCTCGCGCACCACACCGGTCCGGCCCGCAGCGGCCCGTTCCGTGTCGGTGACCGCGTTCAGCTGACGGACGGCAAGGGACGTCACTACACCGTCGTTCTCGACGCGGGCAAGGAATTCCACACCCACCGCGGCGGCATCACACACGACGCGCTGATCGGCGCCGACGAGGGCAGCGTCGTCACGTCGGTGAACGGCACGCCGTACCTCGCTCTTCGTCCGCTGCTGACCGACTACGTTCTCTCGATGCCGCGCGGCGCGCAGGTGATCTACCCGAAGGACGCGGCGCAGATCGTGCACGAAGGGGATGTGTTCCCCGGGGCTCGCGTGCTGGAAGCCGGTGCAGGGTCGGGTGCGCTCACGTGCTCGCTGCTTCGCGCCGTCGGACCGAGCGGCACCGTCATCTCCTACGAGATCCGCCAGGACCACGCCGACTACGCGGTCAAGAACGTCGAGACGTTCTTCGGCGAGCGGCCCGACAACTGGGAACTCACCGTCGCGGACATCAGCCGATTCGCCGACGACCGGCCGGGGGAGACCGTCGACCGCGTCGTTCTCGACATGCTGGCTCCGTGGGACGCGCTGCCCACCGTCGCCGACGTGTTGGTCCCGGGCGGCGTGCTCATCGTCTACGTCGCGACCGTCACGCAGCTGTCCCGCGTCGTGGAAGCCCTGCGCGAGCAGGAATGCTGGACCGAGCCGCGCTCGTGGGAATCGATCGTGCGCGGATGGCACGTCGTAGGCCTCGCCGTGCGCCCCGAACATCGGATGCAGGGGCACACGGCCTTCCTCGTCAGCGCGCGAAAGCTCGCGGCGGGGACGGTGACGCCCAAGCCGCAGCGTCGCTCCGGCAAGGGCTGAGAACAGCAAGTGTCGATCACGCGCACCGGCAGATGGACTCCGGGTTCTAGACGCAGGGCGCCTGTCCCATGGCGAGGATCTGGCATGCGCTCGCGTCGGACACCTTCCACTTGCCGTCGATCAGTACCCACGTGTTCGGCGTCGGAGCGGTCGTGCCTCGTGCGGTCGCGATCGTGACCGGCGCGGTCGCCGTCTCGCCCTCGACCGTCGGCTCGTCGACCTGGAAGGTGATGTCCCCGTAGTTCGCGAGGGCGGCCGTCATCTGCTCGAGGTTCGCCAGCCGAGCCTGACCGTTTTCCACGGTCGCGGCCTTGGTCGTCGCGTCGACCTGCGGGTCGACGAGCAGGTTCAGCGACGCGGTCAACTCGTCGACGGTCGGAGCTGCGACGTTCTCGGCCGAGGACTGATCGGTTCCGGAGGTGACCGCGGCAGTCGTCGTGTGATCCGCATGATCGGTGTCGTCGCCGGAGCTGCACCCGGCGATCAGGAGTGCCCCCGAGACGGACACGACCGCTGCTGTGACCTTGAACATTTTCACTGGTGAAGTCTCTCCCTCGAGATGCAGAAATCGCAGGTGGTCAGGCGAGGCTAACATGACGCGACTCAGGGTTCGGATGGCTCGAACCGGGGCATACGAGACCACTGGATCGTGTCCACACGCACTTTTGCCGCCGTGCCGGTAGCGTTGACTGATCGGACTGGGAGGAGTCGCTCATGAGCTCGACAGACAATCCGGATTCGGCCGCGGCCAGAGCGGAACTCGACAACGTGCGCGCCGAAGCTGCGTCGCTGCGTCGACAGCTGGGTCAACTGGGCGAATCGCCTGAACACGTACGCGAACTCGAGGTGCGCGTCGACTCGCTTTCTTTGCGCAATTCGAAGTTGATGGACACCCTCAAGGAGGCACGCCAGCAACTCATCGCGCTGCGCGAAGAGGTCGACCGCCTGGGACAACCGCCGAGCGGCTACGGAATTCTGTTGACCGTCCACGAGGACGACACCGTCGACGTGTTCACGTCCGGGCGCAAGATGCGGTTGACGTGTTCGCCGAACATCGAGACCGACACGCTCGCATCGGGGCAGACCGTCCGGCTGAACGAAGCGCTGACCATCGTCGAGGCAGGTTCGTTCGAGCAGGTCGGTGAAATCAGTACGCTTCGCGAGCTCTTGGGTGACGGCTCGCGGGCGTTGGTGGTCGGTCACGCGGACGAAGAACGTGTGGTGTGGTTGGCCAAGCCGTTGTTCGACATGGCCAACGACGAGGGCCCCGACGATCCCGGTGAGCCGTCGCGCAGGCTTCGGCCCGGCGATTCACTGCTCGTGGACACGAAGGCCGGCTACGCATTCGAACGCGTTCCCAAGGCGGAGGTCGAGGACCTCGTGCTCGAGGAGGTGCCCGACGTCGGCTACGAGGACATCGGCGGCCTCGGAAGGCAGATCGAGCAGATTCGTGACGCGGTGGAATTGCCGTTCCTGCACAAGGATCTGTTCCACGAGTACTCGCTCCGGCCTCCGAAGGGTGTGCTGTTGTACGGCCCGCCGGGATGCGGTAAGACGCTGATCGCCAAGGCAGTCGCCAACTCGCTCGCGAAGAAGATCGCCGAGGCGCGCGGCCAGGATGCCAAGGAAGCCAAGTCGTACTTCCTGAACATCAAGGGCCCCGAGCTGCTCAACAAGTTCGTCGGTGAGACCGAGCGTCACATCAGGATGATCTTCCAGCGTGCGCGCGAGAAGGCGTCCGAGGGAACGCCGGTCATCGTGTTCTTCGACGAGATGGATTCCATCTTCCGCACGCGCGGGTCGGGTGTGTCCTCCGACGTCGAAACCACGGTCGTACCACAGCTTCTCGCCGAGATCGACGGCGTGGAAGGTCTCGAGAACGTCATCGTCATCGGCGCGTCCAACCGCGAGGACATGATCGATCCGGCCATTCTTCGCCCCGGCCGTCTCGACGTGAAGATCAAGATCGAGCGTCCCGACGCGGAGTCGGCACAGGACATCTTCTCGAAGTACCTGACCGACTCGCTGCCGGTCAACGCCGACGACCTCGCCGAGTTCGGCGGAGATCGGCCGTCGTGCGTACGCGCGATGATCGAGCGGGTCGTCGACCGTATGTACGCCGAGAGCGACGACAACCGGTTCCTCGAGGTCACGTACGCCAACGGGGACAAGGAAGTTCTGTACTTCAAGGACTTCAATTCGGGCGCGATGATCCAGAACATCGTCGACAGGTCGAAGAAGTACGCGATCAAGTCGGTTCTCGAATCGGGCAATCCGGGTCTGCGGGTGCAGCACCTGTTCGACTCGATCGTCGACGAGTTCGCCGAGAACGAGGACCTGCCCAACACCACCAACCCGGACGACTGGGCGCGCATCTCCGGCAAGAAGGGCGAACGCATCGTCTACATCCGCACGTTGGTCACCGGCAAGAACGCGAGTGCGTCGCGCGCGATCGACACCGAGTCCAACACGGGGCAGTACCTGTAAGGGCCGTGTGAGGCAACCGAGGTCTTCGTCGGGGCCGTTCGTACATCGTGCGAACGGCCCCGACGCTTTCGGCCGTTCGACGGTCCTGGGTTCGATGCCGGTCGCGTTCATCACCTAGGCTCGTAGATTATGCAGCGCATCATCGGTATCGAGGTCGAGTACGGAATTTCGTCACCGAGCGAACCGACGGCGAATCCGATCCTGACATCCACCCAGGCCGTGCTGGCGTACGCCGCGGCGGCCGGAGTGCCGCGTGCGAAGCGAACCAGGTGGGATTACGAGGTCGAGTCACCCTTGCGCGACGCACGCGGATTCGATCTGGGTCGCTTCAGCGGGCCGGCCCCGGTCATCGACGCCGACGAGGTCGGCGCCGCCAACATGATCCTGACCAACGGCGCACGGTTGTACGTCGACCACGCCCACCCCGAGTATTCGGCACCGGAGGTGAGCGACCCGCTCGACGCCGTCATCTGGGACAAGGCGGGCGAACGCGTCATGGAGGCGGCCGCTCGCCACGCGTCGAGTGTTCCCGGAGCGCCGCGTCTGCAGCTCTACAAGAACAACGTCGACGGCAAGGGCGCGTCGTACGGCACGCACGAGAACTACCTGATGTCGCGAGAGACGCCGTTCTCCGCGGTGATCGCCGGACTGTCACCGTTCTTTGCATCCCGCCAGGTCATCACGGGGTCCGGACGGGTCGGTCTCGGGCAGTCGGGCGACGAGGCCGGTTTCCAGCTGTCGCAGCGCGCAGACTACATCGAGGTCGAGGTGGGGCTCGAGACCACGCTGAAGCGCGGCATCATCAACACGCGCGACGAGCCGCACGCCGACGCGGACAAGTACCGCCGGCTGCACTGCATCATCGGCGACGCGAACCTCGCCGAGATGGCGACGTACCTCAAGGTGGGCACGACGGCTCTCGTCCTCGACATCATCGAAGCGGGCGTCGACCTGTCGGACCTGCAGCTGGCTCGTCCAGTCACGGCCGTTCATCAGATCAGCCACGACCCGACGCTGCGTCAGGCGGTTGCACTCGCCGACGGGCGGGAACTGACGGGCCTGGCCTTGCAGCGCATCTACCACCAGCGCGTCGCGAAGTTCGTGGCGAGTGAGGGCAACGACGACCCCCGCGTCGCCGACATCCTGGACAAGTGGGCCATGGTGCTCGATCTGCTCGAACGTGATCCCATGGAGTGTGCGAACCTGCTGGACTGGCCTGCGAAGCTGCGGTTGCTCGAGGGATTCCGTCAGCGCGAAGGGCTCGGCTGGTCGGCGCCCCGGCTGCACCTCGTCGACCTGCAGTACTCCGACGTCCGCCTGGACAAGGGCCTGTACAACCGCCTCGTGGCGCGCGGCTCGATGGAGCGGCTCGTCACCGAGCAGCAGGTTCTCGACGCCGTGTCGACGCCGCCCGCGGACACGCGCGCCTATTTCCGCGGAGAGGTTCTGCGCAAGTTCGGGGCCGACATCGCTGCTGCCAGTTGGGATTCGGTGATCTTCGACCTGGGCGGCGACTCGCTCGTCCGAATCCCGACGCTCGAGCCGCTGCGCGGCAGCAAGGCGCACGTCGGCGAACTTCTGGAGACCGCGGAAACGGCCGCCGAACTCGTCGAGCAACTGACCACCTGATCTGCGGCTGCGCCGCCGTCCCCGGTATTCGAAGTCGTCGGACGTTGTGTCTTGCCACCCCTGGCGCGTATCGAATCGGTAGGGTGAAGGTCCGAGCACATCGATGCGAATACGTAAGGAGGTCGGCGACTATGGCTACGGAGCAGACACGGCGCTCTGGCGGTGGCGACGGCGACGACGAGGTCCCAGGCGAGGCCGGTGGTGGTCAGGAACGTCGCGAGAAGCTGGCGGAGGAGACCGACGACCTTCTCGACGAGATCGACGACGTGCTCGAGGAGAACGCTGAAGATTTCGTTCGCGCCTACGTTCAGAAGGGCGGCCAGTGACGGAGGATCGCACAGCCGGACACGCCCCGCGTGATCTGTTGCCGTCGTTCGGCTCTCATCACTCGTCGTTCACCGATTACCTGCGCGACCATGCACCACATCTGCTCCCCGAGGGCCGCATGACGGCGGCCGGCCACGGTATGTCGGACGTTGCGCCGCACGGCACGACCATCGTCGCCGTGACCTTCGCCGGTGGCGTCCTCATTGCGGGAGACCGGCGCGCGACGCAGGGAAACCTGATCGCGAATCGGGACATGCAGAAGGTGTTCGTCACCGACGAGTACTCGGCGGCGGGCATCGCAGGCACAGCAGGTATCGCGATCGAACTGGTTCGCCTGTTCGCGGTCGAACTGGAGCATTACGAGAAGATCGAGGGCGTTCCGCTCACGTTCAACGGCAAGGCCAACAAGCTGTCCTCGATGGTGCGCAGCAACCTGGGTGCCGCGATGCAAGGTCTGGCTGCCGTCCCGCTTCTCGTCGGTTTCGACATCGACGTCAACGAGCCGGAGAAAGCGGGCCGCATCGTCTCGTACGACATCGTGGGTGGACGGTACGAGGAGCAGTCGGGATATCACGCAGTCGGGTCGGGCTCCCTGTTCGCCAAGGCAGCGCTCAAGAAGCTGTACACGCCCGGTGCCACCGAAGATGAAGCCCTCGCTGCCGTCGTCGAGGCATTGTTCGACGCCGCGGACGACGATTCGGCAACCGGTGGTCCCGACGTCACGCGGGGGATCTACCCCACGGCCGTGGCGGTCACCAGCGTCGGTGCCGCTCCGGTAGCGGAATCTCGTATCGCGGACGCGGCGCAGGCTGTCATCGCGCAGCGCGCGGCCGAAGCCCGAAATGCATCGCAAGGGGGGACCGCGTCATGACCATGCCGTACTACGCGTCGGCCGAGCAGATCATGCGCGATCGCTCGGAGCTCGCGCGCAAGGGCATCGCACGGGGCCGAAGCGTCATCGTTCTCACGTTCGCCGACGGGGTTCTGTTCGTTGCGGAGAACCGTTCGACGGCGCTGCACAAGGTCAGTGAGCTGTACGACCGTCTCGGATTCGCGGCGGTCGGCAAGTACAACGAGTTCGAGAGCCTGCGCAAGGCAGGCATTCTGCACGCGGACACCAAGGGCTACACGTACGACCGGCGTGACGTCACCGGCCGCTCGCTCGCCAAGACGTATGCGCAGGCCCTCGGCACGATCTTCACGGAGCAGTTGAAGCCGTACGAGGTCGAGATCTGCGTCGCCGAGGTCTCTCACTCCGACGAGGCCCCGTCGACGCAGCTTTATCGCATCACCTACGACGGGTCGATCGTCGACGAGCAGGATTTCGTCGTCATGGGCGGCACGACCGAGCCGATCGTGACGGCACTGCGCGAGTCCTACCGCCCCGGGCTCGACCTCGCCTCTGCGGTGAAGATCGCCGTCGCGGCGTTGTCCGACGGTTCAGGCGCAGGTTCCGGGGCGACAGCAGGCGGTTCCGCCGACGTTGAGAAGAAGGTTCTCGAGGTCAGCTCGCTCGAGGTCGCCGTGCTCGATCAGGCACGCCCGCGGCGTGCGTTCCGCAGGATCGCAGGCCCGGCGCTGGAAGATCTGCTTCCCGCGTAACCCATCGGCACTTCGGGCCGGCGTCGCGTCCTACCGATCGCGGTAGAGTGCGACGCCGGTTCCGCTGGCGAACTCGAACACACGGCCGTCCGCGGTGACCTCGCCGTCGGTCGCGAGTGCCACCTCCGGTCCGACGACGGACACCGTCACGGACCGAACTCGTTCGCAGACGTACGTCGACGACGACCCGAGCGTGCCGGTCGCGGCCGCCAGCAGCAGACGCGTTCGAGACAGAAACGGCTTCGACGGCAGGTAGCGCACGTCGAGGGTTCCCGAGCCGATGGAGTCCCGCGACATCGGAACCTGGTCGGACGGCGAGTACCGACCGTTCCCGACGAACAGCATCCACACTGCCTTGCGCCGGCCGTCGATCGTGACGTCGAGCGGCTCGGCCGCGGCGAGGACGCGCGCCATGGCCACCGCTGCGGCAGGCCATTTCCCGATTCGCCCTTGCAGCTTCTCGCGAATGCGCACCGAGTCCGGGTAGCCGCCGAACGTCGAGGTGTTGACGAACGACACCGTGCGCGCGTCGTCCACACGCACGGTCGCGACGTCGACCACGGCAGCACGTCCGTTCTCGATGGCCGACGCCGTCGCTTTCACGTCGACGACGCCCGCATCGCGCGCGAAGTGATTCAATGTTCCGCCGGGGAACACGGCCAGCGGAAGACCGTGCCGCACAGCGGAATCGGCGACTGCGACGATCGAACCGTCGCCGCCGCACACCCCGAGCGCCCGCGGCTGGGCCGTCGCGATGCGCCGTTCGAGTTGCTCACCGAAATCCAGATCGAGGTCAGGCTCGAACAGTTCGGCATCGGGGAGGTATCGACGAATGTCGTTCGTGATGCCGTCGTCGTCCGTGCCGGCCCCCGAATTCGTCAGGACCAACAACCCGCCGCCGCGGGGGAGTGCGGGAGCATCGCATTCTCCCCGTACGTCGGCAGGTTCCTCGGTACGCACCGCCCACCAACGGCGGGTGGAAAGAGCGAGCGCTGCGCCCAGTGCGGCACCGGCGACGACGTCGCTCGGCCAATGAACGCCGGTGTGCACGCGTGAGTAGCAGACTGCTGCGGCGACCGGGGCGAGGACGGCCCCCGCCGCAGGCGATTCGAGCGCGACGCCGGTGACGAACGCCGCGGCGGACGCCGAGTGGCCGGACGGGAACGACGACGACACCGGGGGCGACAGAAGACGACGAACGAGCGGCGTCAGTTCGGTGCCGGGACGCGTCCGCGGGAAGAGCGGCTTGAGAAGTCCGTTCGCAACGGCGCTCGCCGCGCCGACGGCGAGCACGCCTCGAACGGCTCCGCGGCGTGTACGACCCGGACGCAACGCAAGGATGCTTCCGGCCACTCCCCACAGGACGCTGTGGTTCGCTGCCGTGCTCAGCGCACGGAGTGCAGGATCGGCAACCGAAGCCCGCAGTGTCGCAGTTCGGTCGAACATCGCCTCGTCCCACGCGTGAACTCGGCTGGAACAGGAGTGAAGCGTGCGGAACGACCCGGGTGCGAACGAAGCGGAACGGGACCTCATGCGTCGAGCCTAGGTGTGCAGGCCCGGCACTCGCCGAATGCGGTGTGTTGGGAGCCATCATCGGCGCCGTCTGCGTTGTACTGTCGAAGTGTGCAGCGACGAATTATGGGCATCGAGACCGAATTCGGTGTGACGTGTACGTTCCACGGGCACAGGCGACTCAGCCCCGACGAGGTAGCCCGCTACCTCTTCCGGCGTGTCGTGTCGTGGGGACGTAGCTCCAACGTCTTTCTCCGCAACGGCGCGCGCCTCTACCTCGACGTCGGTTCGCATCCCGAATACGCGACCGCCGAGTGCGACAGTCTGCTCCAACTCGTCACGCACGATCGTGCCGGCGAGCGCGTTCTCGAAGACCTCCTCATCGACGCCGAGCAGCGCCTCGCCGAGGAAGGCATCGGCGGCGACATCTACCTGTTCAAGAACAACACCGATTCGGCAGGCAATTCCTACGGCTGCCACGAAAACTACCTCGTCCAGCGAGCCGGTGAGTTCTCGCGCATCTCGGACGTGTTGCTGCCGTTTCTGGTCACCCGTCAGCTGATCTGCGGAGCGGGCAAGGTGCTGCAGACGCCCAAGGCCGCCACGTTCTGCCTGTCGCAGCGCGCCGAGCACATCTGGGAAGGCGTCTCGTCGGCGACGACTCGGTCGCGCCCGATCATCAACACCCGCGACGAGCCGCACGCGGACGCCGAAAAGTACCGTCGCCTGCACGTCATCGTCGGCGATTCGAACATGGCCGAGCCCACCACGATGCTCAAGGTCGGCACCGCCGCGCTCGTTCTCGAGATGATCGAAGCAGGTGTCGCGTTCCGAGACTTCGCTCTGGACAACCCGATTCGCGCGATCCGCGAAGTCAGTCACGACTTGACGGGTCGCAGGCCCGTCCGTCTGGCGGGTGGACGGCAGGCCAGTGCCCTCGAGATACAGCGCGAGTACCACTCTCGCGCCGTCGAACATCTGAAGACCCGAGAGCACGACACCCAGGTCGAGCAGGTCGTCGACTTGTGGGGCCGCACCCTCGACGCCGTCGAAGCCCAGGACTTCGCCAAGGTGGACACCGAGATCGACTGGGTGATCAAGCGCAAGTTGTTCCAGCGCTACCAGGACCGGTATTCCATCGAACTGTCCGATCCCAAGATCGCACAGCTGGATCTGGCCTACCACGACATCAAGCGGGGCCGAGGCGTCTTCGACGTACTGCAGCGCAAGGGTCTCGCCAAGCGCGTCACCGAGGACGATCAGATCGACGAGGCCGTCGACGTGCCGCCGCAGACGACGCGCGCGAAGCTGCGGGGCGAATTCATCACTGCCGCGCAGGAGGCAGGTCGTGACTTCACCGTGGACTGGGTGCATCTCAAGCTCAACGACCAGGCACAACGCACCGTTCTGTGCAAGGACCCGTTCCGCAGCGTCGACGAGCGTGTCGAGCGGTTGATCGCGTCGATGTAGCAGTCTTCGCTACGACCATTAGGCTTCTTCACGTGGCGATCAGCAAAGTCGAACGATTGATGAACTTGGTCATCTGTCTGTTGTCGACGCGTCAGTTCGTGACGGCGGAGCGGATCAGGGAAAGCGTCGCGGGATACGGGGATTCGGCAAGCGACGAGGCGTTCGGTCGGATGTTCGAGCGCGACAAGAACGAACTCCGCGACCTGGGCGTTCCTCTGGAGACGGGCGTGTCCGTCGGGAACAACGGTGTAGAGGGGTACCGCATCAACCGCGACGCCTACGAACTGCCCGACAT
Source organism: Rhodococcus sp. B10 (assembly GCF_011770055.1). Taxonomy (NCBI): domain Bacteria; kingdom Bacillati; phylum Actinomycetota; class Actinomycetes; order Mycobacteriales; family Nocardiaceae; genus Rhodococcus; species Rhodococcus sp. B10. The sequence goes on from NZ_JAAFYV010000028.1 coordinate 19,359, forward strand.
CGATCTGAGTCGGGAGGAGGCAGCAGCCGTCGCCGTCGCCGTTCAGCTGTGGGAGTCGCCCGAGCTCACCTCCGCCGCGCAGAGCGCTCTGCTGAAGCTTCGCGCCGCGGGCATCCAGGTGGACCAGGACGAGTCGGCCGCGTCCGTGACGGCTGTGCCCGCGCGTACACGGGGATCGGAACCTGCGCTCGGCGCGCTGCTGGCGGCCATCGACGCCGGCCGTTCGGTCAAGTTCGATCACCGGAGTTCGACGTCGGATCCGTTCACCACCCGAACGGTCGAGCCGTGGGGCGTCGTCACGTTCCGCGGGCGCTGGTATCTGGTGGGTCACGACCTCGATCGAGACGACGTTCGTACCTTCCGTCTGTCGCGCATCGGAGACGACGTGACGACGTTCGGAAGGGCGGGAAGCGTCGGAAAGCCGGACGACGTCGATCTGCAGGCGATCGTGGAGCGCGTCGCGGGGACCGCGGAGGTGAGTGGGACGGCCACCATCTGGGTCGCCGACGACCGTGCGCTCGAAATCAGACGCCTGGGCGACGTCGTCGAGCATCGCACCGTCGGCGGTCGAACGGGATCGGTGTTGCAGATTCCGGTGCGCTCGTGGGAATGGGTGACCCGGTTGGTCGCCGGACACGGTGCCGATGCGCTGGTGCTCGCACCGCTCGAACTGCGTCAGGACGTGCTCACCACGCTCCGATCCGTCGCCGGTGACGCCGGCGTCGAGTCGACCGCGAACATGACCACCGGAGTGTTCGGAATGCAACGATGAGCGCGCGTCTGTCGGTGCGGCTCGCTCGGTTGCTCAACATGGTTCCGTTCTTCCTCGCCAATCCGGGCATGAGCGCGGCCGAAGCGGCCGACGAACTCGGCGTGTCCACGAGCACTCTGATGGCCGACCTCAATCAGCTGTGGATGTGCGGACTGCCCGGCTACGGACCCGGTGATCTCATCGATCTGTCGTTCTCCGAGGAGAGCATCGAGGTGACGTTCTCGGCAGGAATCGATCGCCCGCTGCGGTTGACGTCCACGGAGGCGACCGCCTTGCTCGTGGCGCTTCGAACGTTGACGGCCATGCCGGGAATGGTGGATCCGTCGGCAGCGCAGCGTGCGATCGCGAAGATCGAGGACGCCGCCGGTACCGCGGCGGCGAACGTGCCGTCGTCCTCGGACGGTGGCGACGACGTTTCCGGAGTCGAGAACGAGGCGGCGGCGGCAGTGCGGTCCGCGTCGCGCAACCAGCACGCGCTCGATCTGACCTACTACTCGGCGTCCCGCGACGCAGTGTCCGAACGCGTCGTCGACCCGATCCGCACCGTCTTGATCGACGATCACAGTTACCTGCAGGCGTGGTGCCGTCGTGCGGAAGGTGTGCGGCTGTTCCGTTTCGACCGAATCGATCGCGCCGTGGAACTCGACGAGCCGTCGCGGCCCCCGGAGGGTGTGCCGCAGGACGACAGTTTCGACATCTTCAACGACGACCCGACGCTGCCTCAGGCGCGGCTGCGTATCGCTCCCGGATACGCGTGGGTGATGGATTACTACCCGATGACGCAGGTCGGCGCCGACGCCGACGGCTCGCTGACGGTGACCATGCGTTTCGCGACCCTCGCCTGGATGACGCGTCTGACGTTGGGCTTCGGCGAAGGCGTCACCGTTCTCGGGCCCCCTGAGCTGCAGCGCAGCGTCGAGAACCGCGCGCGGTCGGCGCTGGCTGCGTACGCGGACCTGGAGTGACTCGGAGCCTGTTGTTTCGTTCGGCTCAATACAGATGAACGAACAGGAAACGACCGGTCCTCGGCGGCGTTCCCGCCGAAAACTCGGGTACGCTCGACACCATCTGATCTTGGGAGGTAAACATGGGAGCCATGAGCCCGTGGCACTGGGCGATCGTTGCGCTCGTTGTCGTCATTCTGTTCGGTTCGAAGAAGCTGCCCGACGCAGCTCGTGGACTCGGACGTTCGTTGCGCATCTTCAAGAGCGAAGTCAAGGAGATGCAGAACGACGGCAAGTCCGACGCTCCGGCCGCACCGACCGCAGCTCCGGCACAGCTCGATTCGACCCGTCCGGTCGACGCGCACGCTCACGTTCAGCCGGACTCCAAGTCCGCCTGACGTAACCCACACACTGGGGCAAACCGGGGTGCACGCCTGCACCCCGGTTCACTGCTGAGCGAAGACAGAGAATGCGAATCCCGTTCGATCCACGGCGAAGCAAGCGCCGCCTGAATCCCGACGGCACGATGTCGTTGGTCGATCACCTGTACGAACTGCGGACCCGACTGATGTGGTCGCTGCTGGCAATGGCAGTGACGACTGCGTTCGGGTTCTTCTGGTATTCACACACGATCGTCGGCATCGAGAGTCTCGGTGACCTACTGCGTGGGCCGTACTGTTCGTTGGACCCGAGCTTGCGGGCGAATCTGAGTGGCGACGACGAGTGCAGGCTCCTCGCGACGGGACCGTTCGATCAATTCCTGCTGCGATTCAAGGTTGCGTTCACCGCGGGCGTCGTGATGGCGTGCCCGGTCTGGCTGTACCAAATTTGGGCGTTCGTGACGCCCGGCCTGTACTCGCAGGAACGCAAGTACGCCATCGGTTTCGTGACGTCGGCGGCGACGCTGTTCGTCGCCGGTGCGGTGCTCGCGTACTTCATCGTCGCCAAGGGACTGCACTTCCTGCTGTCGATCGGTGACAACGTGCAGATCACCGCGCTCAGCGGTGAGCAGTATTTCGGCTTTCTCATCAATTTGCTGATCATCTTCGGAGTCAGTTTCGAGATTCCGCTGTTGGTGGTCGCGCTGAACTTCGTCGGCGTCTTGACGTACGAACGACTCAAGGCATGGCGCCGCGGACTGATCTTCGCCCTGTTCGTGTTCGCAGCCATCGCGACTCCGGGCCAGGACCCGTTCTCCATGCTGGCACTGGCGCTGGCGTTGACGCTGTTGTTCGAGATCGCGGTCCAGATCGCGCGTCTGAACGACAGGCGTAAATTGCGGAAGAGAAACGACGATTGGGGTGATGTGTCCGATGACGAGGCAACGTCGATCGACTCCGCGAGTCCCATCGAGTCTCCGGTTTCCGTCACGCCACCGTCAGCACGCGAGCAGATCGTTCGCCGCGACCAGGATTTCACCGACACGATCTGACGTGATCGAGTGACCGTCTCCACGTCGGAATTGCAAAGATTCGCCGGCGCTCTGAATTTCCCTCTCGACCGTTTCCAGGTCGACGCCTGCACCGCTCTGGAAGCCGGTCACGGCGTGCTGGTGTGTGCCCCGACGGGTGCGGGCAAGACGGTCATCGGCGAGTTCGCGGTTCATCTCGCGCTGTCCGCAGGTCGCAAGTGCTTCTACACGACGCCGATCAAGGCGCTCAGCAACCAGAAGTTCGCCGATCTGACCGCCCGCTACGGGCGCGAATCGGTCGGCTTGCTCACCGGTGATTCGAGCATCAATCCGGACGCGCCGGTCGTCGTCATGACCACCGAGGTGCTGCGGAACATGCTGTACGCGTCGTCCGACGCACTTCGCGGCTTGTCGCATGTCGTGATGGACGAGGTGCACTACCTCGCCGACCGCTTCCGCGGCGCGGTGTGGGAGGAAGTGATCCTGCACCTGTCGCAGGACGTTCGACTGGTCAGCTTGTCCGCGACGGTCAGCAACGCCGAGGAGTTCGGTGCGTGGATGGAGACGGTCCGGGGAGACACGACGGTGGTCGTGGACGAGAACCGGCCGGTTCCGCTGTCCCAGCACATCATGGTCGGTCGTCGCCTCTTCGATTTGTTCGACAGCAGGGCCAATGCAGACGGCGCATCGAAGGTCGTCGTCGACAAGGAACTCGTCCGACACGTCAAGCAGCGTCAGGCACTCGACCACGTCGATCGCTGGCAGGCCCCCCACAGTCGCGGCCGCGGGCGCTCCGGTGGCGGTGGCAGTTACAGCGGCAGCGTCAACAACCGACCGCTTCCGCGCCCCGAGGTCATCGCGCGCCTCGATCAGGAGGGACTGCTTCCGGCGATCACGTTCATCTTCTCCCGTGCGGGATGCGACGCCGCGCTGACGCAGTGTCTGCGATCGAGGTTGGCGCTGACGACCCCGGAACAGGCCGAGGAAATCCGCTACATCGTCGACAAGCACACGTCGGAGTTGCCACGCCAGGATCTCGAGGTGCTCGGGTTCTGGGAGTGGCGTGAGGCGCTCGAGCGGGGACTCGCCGCCCACCATGCCGGAATGCTGCCGGTGTTCCGGCACACAGTCGAAGAACTGTTCGTCAAAGGGCTGGTCCGCGCGGTGTTCGCGACCGAAACGCTCGCCCTCGGCATCAACATGCCCGCGCGCACCGTGGTGCTGGAGAAGCTCGTCAAGTACAACGGCGAGACGCACGCCGAGCTGACGCCTGGCGAGTACACGCAGTTGACGGGACGTGCCGGTCGGCGCGGAATCGACGTCGAGGGTCACGCCGTCGTGCTGTGGCAACCGGGAACCGAACCGACCGAGGTCGCCGGTCTCGCGTCCACGCGCACGTTCCCGCTCAGGAGTTCGTTTCGCCCCGGCTACAACATGTCGATCAACCTCGTCGAGCAGTTCGGGGCGCCGGATTCGCGCGCGCTTCTCGAGCGGTCGTTCGCCCAGTTCCAGGCCGACCGTTCGGTGGTGGGTCTCGTGCGCGGCATCGAACGGAACGAGACGACGCTGGCTCAGCTCGGTACGAAGCTGGGTGGACCCGAGGGCGAGTACTTCGAGTACGCCAGCCTCCGTGAACGGCTCAAGGCGCGTGAGAAGACGCTCGAACGCCAGGGGAGGCAGGACCGTCGCGACAAGGCCGTCGAGTCACTGCGTGCATTGAAGCGCGGCGACGTCGTCTCCATTCCGAGCGGCCGTCGCAGTGGCCTCGCCGTCGTACTGGAACCCGACGACGATCGCGGCGATCCGAGACCGCTCTTCCTCACCGAGGACAAGTGGGCCGGGCGACTCTCGGCCGCGGACTTCCCGTCGCCTGCCGACCCTCTCGGCCGTATGCGCCTGCCACGGCACGTCGATCACCGCACCGCTCGCACCCGTCGTGACTTGGCCGCGGCTCTCCGGTCCACGGGAATCACGGCCGGGTCGGACAGGCGGCGTCGTAAATCGACGGCGGCGGACGATCGCGAGCTTGCGACGCTGCGGCGCAGCATCCGGTCGCATCCGGTTCACTCGCGTCCCGATCGCGACGAACTCGGGCGAGTCGGGGAGCGCTACAACCGAATTGCGCGAGAGACCGAGACGATGCGTCAGAAGGTGTCCGCGACGACCAACTCGCTCGCGCGAACTTTCGATCGCATTCTGGCCTTGCTCGCCGAGCGCGATTACATCACCACGGGCAAGTCGCCGACGGTGACCGAGAACGGCAGTCGCCTCGGCCGCATCTACTCGGAATCGGATCTTCTCGTCGCCGAATGCCTCCGGCAAGGGTTGTGGCGGGGGTTGTCGCCGGCCGAGCTCGCCGCGGTGGTGTCCGCGGTCGTCTACGAGTCACGTCAGGAAGGCGACCCGATCCCGCACGGCCCGACGGGTCCTATTCGATTCGCACTCGGCGAAACGGTCCGCGTGTGGACAGAACTGCATGCCGACGAGGTTCGCCACAAGCTGCCGCCGACGCGTGAGCCCGACATGGGATTCGTCAAGGCCGTGTACCGCTGGGCCAGCGACAATTCGCTCGTCGACGCGTTGCTCGCGGCCGGTGACCACGGAAAAGCCCTGTCAGGGGGTGATTTCGTCCGGTGGTGTCGGCAGGTCATCGATCTGCTGGATCAGGTACGCCTGGCAGCGCCCGATCCGGAGCTGTCGAAGACTGCAGCGCGGGCGATTTCGGCGCTGCGTCGTGGAGTGGTCGCCGTCGATGCCGCCTGAGTCGGCGCGGCGGGATACGGTATCGGTCGAGAAATCGAAACTCAGTGGAGGCGAGATGAGCGGCCCTTACGGTCCTGGCAATCCTGACGATCAGTGGTCCCGTACGCAGGGTGAATCGGGGAGCGATGCACCCGACGCCGGGCAGTCCGGTGCGCAGGCGTGGGGCCAGCACTCGCAACAGCCGTACGGCCAGTACCCGCAGGGCCAGACTCCGCAGGCCGAGAACCCGCAGGCTCAGAATCCGCAGGCTCAGAATCCCCAGGGTGGCCAGTACCCGAACCCTCAGGGCCACTATCCGCAGGGTCAGTACCCACAGGGTCAGTACCCACAGGGCCAGTACCAGCAGGGGCAGTACCCGCAGGGTCAGTACCCACAGGGCTATCCGCAGGGGCAGTACCCGCAGGGTGGCTATCCGCAGGGCCAGTATCCCGGACAGCAACCCGGTCAACAGCAGTACGGGCAGCAGCCCGGGCAGTACGGCCAGTATCCGCAGCAGGCGTACGGCCAGGGTCAGCCAGGTCAGGGTCAGCCGGGTCAAGGGCAGTATCCGCAGGGGCAGCAGCCGTGGAATCCGGGTAAGCAGCCGTCGCAGGGAAGCAGCTCGAAAACTCCGCTGTTCGTCATCCTCGGCCTGGTCCTGGCCATTGCCGTCATCGGCGGCGTTCTGTTCGCCACGCTCGGCGGGGGCAAGACCCTGGATCGGACGGCGGCCGAGTCCGGCGTCGAGGAAATCGTGACCGGCACCTACGGATCGTCGGGAGTGACCGACGTGTCGTGCCCGGACGGCCAGGATGTCAAGCGCGGCAACTCGTTCGACTGCTCGTTGAACGTCGACGGGATCTCGCGAACCGTGACGTTGACGTTCACCGACGACGACGGCACGTACGAGGTGTCGCGGCCGCGCTGACCGCGTTCCGATCGAGTCAGCGAGCGCCGTGAGTCGACATGGCAGTGGTCAGTCGATTCACGGCGTTGCCGATACCCAGTTCGGACGCCAACTCCGCCAGCCGTGCCTCGTCGGCCGGAACCGCGGGGATGACGTCGGAACGCGAGAACACGACGTCGGCGTCCCGGACGACGCGCACCACCGGTAGCGCGGCGTCGAGATAGTCGCTCGCTGCGGCCAACTTCGCTCGAATGCCCTGTGCCAGATCGGATGTCGGATCGGACGCGGCCGCGCGGAGCGCCTCGATCGAGCCGAACCGCAGCATGAGCGTCGACGCGGTCTTCTCGCCCACACCCTTGACGCCCGGTAGCCCGTCGGACGCATCACCCCGAAGCAGAGCGAGTTCGGCATAGGCGTCGCCCGCACGGTGCAGCGGGACGCCGTACTTCTCGGCGACCTCGACGGGCCCGAACAATTCGGCCTTCGCGAGTCCGCGCCCCACGTACAGCACGCGTACCTCGTTGGGTTCGTCGGCGGCGACCTGGAGGAGATCTCGGTCGCCACTGACGACGACGACAGGGTCGGTGCGTTCGCGGGCAGCGAGCGTGCCCAGGACGTCGTCGGCTTCGAGTCCCTCGGCGCCCGCGGTCGCGACACCGGCCGCGGCCAGTACGTCCATGATCATGTCGACCTGGGGTGTCAGAGTCTCGGGCACTTCCTCGCTGTCGGGGCTGCCGACGACTGCCTCGGCGACTCGGTGTGCCTTGTACGACGGGACCGCGTTGACGCGGAACTGCGGTCGCCAGTTCAGATCCAAGCAGACAGCCATGCGCGACGGCTCGGTGCGCGTCATCAGTGCGGCCACCATGTCGATGAAGCCGCGGACCGCGTTGACGGGTCTTCCGTCGGGAGCCGTAATCGATTCGGGCAGAGCGTAGTAGGCGCGAAACCACAGGCTGGCTCCGTCGAGAAGGAGCAAGGGCGACTTTCCCGGGGCTGTCATGGGCAACATCTTGCCAAACGCCGATAGCCTGAAGTCATGAGTTCCGATTCGACACATTCGGCTGCCCGTTTTCCGTCCGAGGTCTACGCCTCCCGCCTGTCCCGCGCCGCGGAGTACGCGCGGGAGGCTGGGCTCGCGGCACTGCTGATCACGCCCGGACCGGACCTGCAGTATCTCGTCGGCTCGAGAGCCAGTTCCTTCGAGCGACTGATCTGCCTCGTCGTGCCTGCCGACGGTGAAACGCCGACGGTCGTCGTACCCCGCTTGGAGCTGGCGGCATTGACCGACTCCGCGGTGGCGGAGCTGGGACTGCAGATCACCGACTGGGTCGACGGCGTCAGCCCCTACGATCTGGTGGCCGAGGCGCTGCACCCCGGCGCCGCAACGGCCGTCGACGACGCCATGCCCGCGCTGCACTTCGTTCCGTTGGCCGCGGCCGTCGGCCGGGTACCGGTGTTGGCAACGGACGTGCTGCGGCGCCTGCGCATGATCAAGGACGATGCGGAGATCGACGCACTTCGTCGGGCCGGTCAGGCCATCGACCGCGTACATGCACGGATGGGGGAGTTCTTGAAGGTGGGCCGCACCGAGGCCGACGTCGCCGCGGACATCGGTGCGGCCATCGTCGACGAAGGCCACACCGGAGCCGAGTTCATCATCGTCGGGTCCGGCCCTCACGGCGCCGACCCGCACCACGAGGTGTCCGACCGGGTCATCGAAGCAGGTGACGTCGTCGTCATCGACATCGGTGGGCCCGTCGCACCGGGCTACAACTCGGATTCGACGCGCACCTACGTGCTCGGTGAGCCGACGCCGGAGATCGCCTCGCAGTACGCGGTGCTCGAACGCGCACAGCAGGCCGCGGTCGACGCGGTGCGGCCCGGAGTGACGGCGCAGTCGATCGACGCAGCGGCTCGCGACATCCTGGCGGCCGAGGGGCTCGGAGAGGCGTTCCTGCACCGGACGGGCCACGGGATCGGACTCTCGGTGCACGAGGAGCCGTACATCGTCTCCGGCAACGACATCGAACTGACCGAAGGAATGGCCTTCAGTGTCGAACCCGGTATCTACTTCCGGGGCGAGTGGGGAGCCCGGATCGAGGACATCGTCGTCGTCACCGCCGACGGCTGCGAATCGGTCAACCTCCGTCCGCACGGCCTCACGGTTCTTCCCGTCGACTAGTCCCCGCGGGAACGAGCTGTCACCGCCCGAGCAAGGATTTGGAGCCCAGAACGCGCTGGACCGCGATTCGGATGACGACTCGTTCCGGATTCTCACGGGGGACGCGGTACCGCTCGGCGTAGCGTCGCTCGGCCTCGGCGACGTCCGGACGCTCGGTCAGGACCTCGGCGGGGCCTTCGAGCGTCAGCCAGCGCGCCCCGTCGACCTGGCTCACTGCCGCGTATCCACCACGGGCTGCGTTGATCGCTTTCTGGGATCGACCGCTGGTGATGATGCGAGCGATGCCGGCGTCCGGATCCCAGGTGAACCCGACGGCGACGACGTGGGGTGTGGAATCCGGTCGCAGTGTCGTCAGCGTCGCGAGATGGCGGTCGGTGAGGAACTGCAGTGCCTCTTCGGTCAGTGACGAAGGGTCGGCGGGGGTGGTAGCCATGGACGAAACGTTAATCGGACAGACTGTGTGACGTGACGACCACTTACGACCACGAGACACTTCTGTTGCTCGGCGGCCGCAGCGAGATCGGCGTCGAGCTGGCCGTTCGGCTCGCGCAGGGACGAACCGTCGTACTGGCAGCGCGGCGGAAGGACGATCTGTCCGAGCAGGTGGCGCGGGTACGCGCGGCGGGCGCGCGAGACGTCGTCACCGTCGAGTTCGACGCCGACGACCTGAGTTCACACCGCCCCTTGCTCGAAGCGGTGGCGAACGAACACGGGCCGCTCGGCACCGTCGTCCTGGCCTTCGGGATCCTCGGTGATCAAGCGCGTGCCGAGGTCGACGCCGAGCATGCGGTGGCCGTCGTGCACACGGACTACGTGGCGCAGGTGTCCGTTCTGACGCACGCCGCGAACCTGCTGCGAGCGCAGGGACGCGGACAGCTCGTCGTGTTCTCCTCGATCGCGGGCAAGCGTGTGCGCAAGGCCAACTACGTCTACGGTTCCGCCAAGGCCGGCTTGGATGGATTCGCATCCGGATTGACCGATGCGTTGCACGGATCCGGTGTGTCGTTGCTCCTGGTGCGCCCAGGGTTCGTCATCGGTTCGATGACCGAGGGCATGACTCCCGCGCCGTTCTCGAGCACGCCGGGGCAGGTTGCCGACGCGACCGCGCGGGCAGTGAAAGCCGGTAGGGCCCGCGTGTGGATTCCCGGCATCCTCGCGCCGATCAACATCGTCATGAATCTACTTCCGGCGTGGATCTGGCGAAGGATGCCGCGCTGATGCCTGCCTCCGTGGACGTACCGATCGACGTCGTGGGTATCGGCGCCGACGGTTGGGACGGACTGTCCGATGCAACGCGTGCGATCGTGGAACGGGCCGACGTCGTGTTCGGGTCGGCCCGACAGTTGGATTCGGTACCGGTGCCGGACGCGCGAAAACGGCAGTGGGCCAGTCCGATGCTGCCGACGCTGCGCGGTGCGATCGACGAGTTCGACGGCCGTTCGGTCTGCGTGCTGGGGAGCGGCGACCCGATGTTCCATGGGATCGGCGTCACGCTGGCGCGGGTGTTCGGCGCCGACCGACTGCACGTGATACCCGCCCCGTCCTCGCTGTCGTTGGCCTGCGCGCGGATGGGATGGGCAGTGCACACCACGACGACGGTCAGCCTGGTGAACACTCCCGTCGGGGCGCTCGGACCTGCCCTCGCCGACGGGGTGAACGTGCTGGTGCTCTCGCGTGACGGCACCACTCCGGGTGCTGTCGCAGAGTTGTTGCGACAGAACGGGTTCGGCGAGTCGCGGGTCACCGTCCTGGAACAGCTGGGCGGACCTGCGGAGCGCTCCGTTCGTTCCACCGCGAACACGTGGACCGAGGGGGCGGCCGATGCGCTGAACGTCGTCGCGATCGAATGCATCTTCTCCGGAACGACCAGGCTCACGCGCGTTCCCGGTCTGCCCGACACCGCGTACGCCGGAGACGGGCAGCTGACCAAGGCGGAAGTGCGCGCGCTCACTGTCGGCGCACTCGCACCGTCACCGGGCGAGACGTTGTGGGACGTCGGCGGCGGCTCGGGATCCATTGCCATCGAATGGATGCGCACCGATCCGCGGTGCCGTGCGGTCGTCTTCGAATCGGCGCCGCACAGGCGAACCCAGATCACGCAGAACGCGTCGACGCTCGGGGTGCCTGCGTTGCGATGCGTCGGAGCCGCACCGTCTGCGTTCGAGGACTTGGCGGACGACGGTCCGGTCGACGCACTCTTCATCGGCGGTGGGCTGACCCAGGACGGCATGCTCGACGCGTGCTGGGCACGGGTGCGATCCGGTGGCCGCGTCGTCGCCAACGCCGTCACTGCCGAGTCGGAAGCGCTGTTGCTGCAGTGCGTTTCGCGTTACGGCGGGTCGCTGCGAAAGTTCCAGATCTATCGCGGCGAGCCGTTGGGGTCGTTCACGAGCTGGCGTCCGCAACTGCCCGTCGCGCAGTGGGTTTCGGTCAAGCCGTGAAAGTTCTGATTCTGGGAGGCACGTCCGACGCGCGCGCCCTCGCGCAGTCTCTCGACGGCGACGGCCGATTCGATGTCGTGACGTCGCTGGCGGGCCGTGTGCGGGATCCGTTGCTGCCCGCGGGACGTGTCCGCGTCGGCGGTTTCGGTGGCGTCGACGGTCTCGCGTCCTGGATTCGAGAACACGACATCGGTGCCGTGGTCGACGCGACTCACCCGTTCGCCGCGCAGATCTCGGAGAACGCGGTCGCGGCCGGCGCCACGACGTCGATTCCCGTTGCGGCGCTGCGTCGTCGGGCGTGGGTTCCCGGACCCGGCGACCGCTGGACGGCCGCGGCGTCGGTGCAGGACGCGGCAACGATCGTCGGCGACAGGCCTCGGCGGGTGTTTCTGACGATCGGACGTCAGGGCGTCGGTGCGTTCGGTGGCGATGCGACATCGTGGTTCCTCGTCCGAAGCATCGATCCGCCCGACGCCGACTTGCCCCCGCAACACGAGTTGCTGCTGGCGCGTGGCCCGTTCACCGTCGACGCCGAACGTGACCTGATGCGGAGTCGGCGCATCGACCTGATCGTGTCGAAGAACAGCGGGGGAGCGATGACCGAAGCCAAGCTGGTCGCCGCGCGTGAACTCGGGCTGCCGGTCGTCATGATCGAACGACCGCGGCCCCCGCACGGCGACCTCGAGACGGATTCGGTCGCCGACGTCGTGACCTGGTTGGACGACCACCTATGACGGGTTGGCCGCCACCTCGGGATAACGCCGCGGCGTGAATATCTGCGTACCGCTGCCGGTCTCGACGACCGTGGTCTGCGACGAGCCGATGATGAGCAGACACCGCATGTCGACGTCCGCGGGATCGAGGTCCGCGAGGCGCACCGTCCGTACCGTCTCGTCGTCGCTGCCGACCGCACGACCGATGATCACCGGTGTGTCCGGCCCACGATGCTCGAGCAGGAGATCGCGCATCGCCGCCACCTGCCAGGTACGCGACTTCGACGCAGGGTTGTAGATCGCGATCGCCATATCGGCGGCTGCCACGGCGGACAGCCTCTGCGCGACGACGTCCCACGGCTTCAAGCGATCCGACAGCGAGATGACGGCGTAGTCGTGGCCGAGCGGTGCGCCGACTCGGCTCGCCACGGCGTTCGCTGCGGTCATTCCCGGAACGACTCGGACGGGCACGCCGGACCACTGAGGTTCCGCCGCGACCTCGACGACGGCGGATGCCATCGCGAACACGCCTGGATCGCCGGACGAGACGACGGCGACACGCTTGCCGCGCTTGGCCAGATCGAGCGCGAACGCGGCACGTTCGGACTCGACCTTGTTGTCGCTGATGTGGCGAGTCTGCCCGGGGCGCACCGGCACTCGATCCACGTAGGTGACGTACCCGACCAGATCGGTCGCGACCGCCAGTTCCCGGCGCACCTCGTCGGTGGTCCACCGGTCCGCGCCAGGACCGAGTCCGACGACGACCACTTCACCTGTCGTGCTCGCGCCGCGTGCTGCCACCGGGTTGTTGACGGGGCTCGGAACGATCGCGATCGAGAAGTACGGCACCTCGGATGGGTCGACCTCGGCCGCGGCGAGAACACGCTGCGCGGGTGTGCTCGCCCGCTCGACGTACTTCGCCTCGTCCAAGCGTCCCGATTCCCGCAGCGCACGAACGACATTCGGGTAGGTGCGACCCAGCTTCATGATCGCGGCCGCGTCGGTGGTGCGGAGGCGACGCGTCAGCTCCTCGACGGGCAGGGTTCCCGGCAGGACCGTGAAGACCTCGTCGCGTTCGACGAGCGGTGTGGCCAACGCCGCCGACGCCGCGCTCACCGACGTCACGCCAGGAACGACCTCGACGTCGAACCGATCGCACAACCGCTTGTGCATGTGCATGTACGAGCTGTAGAACAGCGGATCGCCCTCTGCCAGAAGGACTACCGACCGACCTGCGGACAGGTGGGCAGCGAGTCGATCCGCGGATTCCTCGTAGAACTCGTCGATCGCGCCCTGGTATCCACCCGGGTGGTCCGTCGCCTCCGTCGTGACGGGGTAGACGAGGTGCTCTTCGATCTGGCCGTCGCGCATGTAGGCAGCAGCGACGCCCCGCGAGATGCTTCGGCCGTGCCGCGCACTGTGGAAGGCGACGACGTCGGCCTCGCCGATGACGCGGGCGGCCTTGACGGTCACCAGTTGCGGATCGCCCGGGCCGAGCCCGACGCCCCACAATTTCCCGTGTTGCACGCTCATTCTTCCTCGCTCGCAATGGCGTTGACGGCGGCCGCCGTGATGGCGCTTCCACCGCGCCGACCGCGGACGACGATGTAGTCGAGCCCGAGCTCGGACGCGATCAGGTCTTCCTTCGACTCGGCTGCACCGATGAATCCGACAGGGCCGCCGACGATCGCGGCCGGTCGGGGAGCACCTGCAGCGAGCATCTCGAGCAGATGGAACAGAGCTGTCGGAGCATTACCGATCGCGACGACCGCGCCGTCCAGCTTCTCGCCCCACAGCTCGAGCGCCGCCGCGGTGCGCGTGGTGCCGAGCTTCTCGGCGAGAGAGGGAACCGCTGGATCGGACAACGTGCAGAGCACGTCGTTGTCGGCAGGCAATCTCCGACGCGTGACGCCTGCGGCCACCATGTTGGCGTCGCACAGAATCGGCGCGCCTGCCCTCAGCGCGGCGCGGGCCGTCGAGACGACGTCGTCGGTGGCGGCGACGACCTCGGTCAGATCGACTTCACCGCATGCGTGGATCATCCGGACGACGACCTGCGCGACCTCGGGTGCGAATGCTGACAGATCGGCCTCCGCCCGAATGGTCGCGAAGGACTGCCGGTAGATCTCCGCACCGTCGCGGATGTAGTCGTACATGAAGTTCACGATAGGGGAGTGCTACGAGGCGTCAGGACACCCGGTAGCCGGTGGGTCCGGCGACGACGTCGACGACGTCGCCTTTCGGTTTACCGCATCGCCGCTCGCATCCGGACCAGTGCTGGCGACGTCCGGCCTCGACGTCACCTCTCTCGACCGCCTGCGTGAGGTCGCCGCGCACATCGGCGTGGGACTTCTCGCACCCCGGTGATCCGGTACAGGCACTGACCTGCGCCCACGGCGAGGATGCGTCGAAGATCAGTCCCATCGGTGCGAGCACTCGGACGACGGTGTCGGCGGCACCCTCGTCGAGATCGCACACGACGATGCCGCGCCAGGGCGTCACGACGAGCGGCCGTTCGATCGCTGCCAGGAACTCCCCGAGACGGGCGTCGAGCACCCCCATCGCGAGCACACCGCCGAGCGCGACACGGCCGTCGTCCTGCGTCATCCAACCGATCGGCGCCTCGTCCGCCCCGGACGAGTCGAGTTCTTCGGGTTCTCCGGCACCGAGCCCCAGCTGGTCGAGCACTCGTGCCGGTCCGTCGGACAGTTCGGACAGCCGCCATTGCGTGTCCCGAAGGTCGACGAATACCTGAGCGGCGTCGAGCAGGACGTCCACCACGTCCTCCGCATCGATGCGCACACCGGTGTCGGCTCCCGCGAGTATCAGCGCGAACTCCTCGGGCGTGATCGCCTGGACGCCGAAGTCGGGCTGCAAGGCGGTGACGTCTCCTCGGCCGTCGTCGAGCGCGAACTGCGTCCGACCAGGCAGTTCCGCCAACGTATCGCGGGAGCACAGCGCCTCGTCGAGACGCTGGACGAGAGCACGCACGTCTGCGAGTCCGCCGACACGGCCGGACAGTGGTGACGCGAGGATGTTGCGCACGCGCTCGTGCGTCGCGGACGGAAGCAGCCCCGCCGACGCCAGACGCTCCGCCAGCGCGTCGCCATCGGTGATGCCGCGGAACTGCACGTTCGCGCGTGACGTGAGTTCGAGCTTGCCGTCGCCGAGCTCGGAGGCCGCGTGCGCGAGCTGCACCATCGCATCGGGCGTGAGCCGGCCACCGGGCAGGCGGACACGCGCGAGGCCGCCGTCGGCAGCCTGATGCATCGTCAGCGCACCGGGGCAGCGGTCCGGGTGCTCACGCGGGTCGGTCGAACTCATGTCGTCGAGGCTACAAGCGGTATCGACGGCGTCCACGTCGGCATCGAACACACCCGGGTAGCATTCCGTCCCGACAAGGCTTCGTCCGAGAGGAAACCCGGTGCAATCCCGGTGCGGTCGCGCCACTGTGAAAGCCAGACCCTCTCGGATCGCAGCACGAGACTCTCGTTCGACACTCTCGTTCGACGCTGTCGATCGACGTAGAAGGGCGCGAAACCCTTCAGGAGGGCTTTACCCGTGATCTTGCTGCTGTCGACGTCCGACACCGACCTGCTCAGTGCGCGCGCCAGCGGCGCCGACTACCGGTGGGGCAACCCGTCCCGACTGCTCGCCGACGACGTTCCCGCGCTGGCCGACGGCGTCGATCTGATCGTCCTGCGCATCCTCGGTTCGAGGCGATACTGGGAAGAGGGCGTCGACGCCGTCCTCGCATCCGGACTTCCCGTCGTCGTGCTGGGTGGCGAACAGGCACCGGACGCCGAGTTGATGGAGCTGTCGACGGTTCCGGCCAACGTCGCGGCCCAGGCGCACAACTACCTCGCCGAGGGCGGCCCCGAGAACCTCGTGCAGCTGCACGCGTTCCTGTCCGACACGGTCCTGCTGACCGGCAACGGATTCTCGGCACCACTGCACACCCCGACGTGGGGGATTCTGGAGCGCCAACCGACTCGAACCGTCGATTCCGCCCCTGTGCCATCGGGTCACTCCGCAGGCTCCGCTCCTGTCGTCGCCGTTCTGTATTACCGTGCCCAGCACCTCGCCGGAAACACGACCTACATCGATGCGCTGTGCACGGCCGTGGAAAATGCAGGTGGACAAGCGCTTCCGATCTTCTGTGCGTCGTTGCGCACCGCGGAGCCCGAACTTCTCGAGACCCTGAAACAAGCCGACGCGATGGTCGTGACGGTCCTGGCCGCCGGTGGTACCAAGCCGGCGAGCGCATCGGCAGGCGGTGACGACGAGGCATGGGACGTCGCCGAACTCGCCGCGCTCGACGTGCCCATACTGCAGGGACTGTGCTTGACCAGCAGCCGCGAGACCTGGGAAGCGAACGACGACGGACTCTCTCCGCTCGATGTGGCAACCCAGGTCGCGGTCCCGGAGTTCGACGGCCGCCTGATCACGGTTCCGTTCTCGTTCAAAGAGATCGACGGCGACGGCCTGACCACCTACGTGCCCGATCACGAGCGGGCAGCCCGCGTCGCGGGAATCGCCGTGCGGCACGCGAAACTTCGTCGCATCCCGACGCCGGAACGCCGCATCGCGTTGATGTTCTCGGCGTACCCGACCAAGCACGCGCGCATCGGCAATGCCGTCGGACTCGATACGCCTGCCAGTGCGATCGCACTGATGACCGAGATGCGTTCCGCTGGATACGATCTCGGACCCGTCGACGGACCGGACGCCATTCCAGGGCTGGCGGCCCGTGACGGTGACGCGCTGATCCACGCCCTGATCGCACGCGGCGGTCAGGACCCGGACTGGCTCACCGACGAGCAACTCGAGGGCAATCCGATTCGCATCTCGGCAGCGCGGTACCGATCGTGGTTCGCCCAGCTGCCCGACGAGCTGACCTCGGCCGTCGAGGAGCACTGGGGCCCCGCACCCGGCGACATGTACGTCGACCGATCGTCCGACAAGGACGGCGAAATCGTCATCGCGGCAATGCAATTCGGCAACGTCGTGATCATGGTTCAGCCTCCGCGCGGGTTCGGCGAGAAGCCCGTCGCGATCTACCACGATCCCGATCTCCCGCCGAGTCACCACTACCTCGCCGCGTATCGCTGGATCCAGGCGTCGCAGGACGACGGTGGTTTCGGCGCCGACGCGATGGTGCATCTCGGCAAGCACGGCAACCTCGAATGGCTGCCGGGTAAGACCCTCGGTATGTCAGCCTCGTGCGGCACCGACGCGGCACTCGGCGACCTCCCGCTGATCTACCCCTTCCTCGTCAACGACCCCGGCGAGGGCACCCAGGCAAAGCGTCGTGCGCACGCGACCCTCGTCGACCATCTCATCCCGCCGATGGCGCGAGCGGAAAGCTACGGCGACATCTCGCGCCTCGAACAGCTACTCGACGAACACGCGAACATCTCGGCACTCGACCCCGCGAAGCTCCCGGCGATCCGCCAGCAGATCTGGACGCTGATGACGGCGGCGCAGATGCACCACGATCTCGGTCTCGAAGAACGCCCCGACGAGGACGTGTTCGACGACATGCTGCTGCACGTCGACGGGTGGCTGTGCGAGATCAAGGACGTTCAGATCCGCGACGGACTCCACGTTCTCGGGCAGGCGCCCGCCGGTGACAGTGAGGTCGAACTGGTGCTCGCGATGCTGCGCGCGCGGCAGATGTGGGGTGGAGAACAGTCGGTTCCCGGTCTGCGCGAGGCGCTCGGTCTGAGCGAGGGCGGCGACGAAGCACGCACACGCGTCGACGACATCGAGTCCGTCGCGCACGGTCTCGTCGCGGCGATGCAGGCGGCAGGATGGGATCCGGCGGCAGCGGACACGGTTGCCGGGGAGCACGGATCCGTCGTCGCCGACATTCTTCGGTTCGCCGCCTCCGAGGTCGTTCCGAGACTGCGCGGTACGTCCGAAGAGATCGAGCAGGTGCTGCACGCCCTCGACGGCGGTTTCGTCCCCGCGGGGCCGAGCGGTTCACCGCTGCGCGGACTGATCAACGTCCTGCCCACCGGCCGCAACTTCTATTCCGTCGATCCCAAGGCCGTCCCGTCGAAGCTTGCCTGGGAGACCGGGCAGGCGATGGCCGACTCCCTGCTCGAGCGGTACCGGAAGGATCACGGCGAGTGGCCGAAATCGGTCGGCCTGTCCGTGTGGGGCACGTCCGCGATGCGCACGTCCGGTGACGACGTCGCGGAAGTGTTCGCGCTGTTCGGAGTCCGGCCGGTGTGGGACGAGGCGTCGCGGCGCGTCACGACGCTCGAGGTCATCGACCTGGGGGAACTGGGACGCCCGCGCATCGACGTCACCGTGCGCATCAGCGGATTCTTCCGCGACGCGTTCCCGCACGTCCTGGCGTTGCTCGACGACGCGGTGCGTCTGGTCGCCGCGCTCGACGAGCCTGCGGACCGAAACTTCGTCCGCGCGCACACACAGGCCGATTTCGCCGAGCACGGCGACGAACGACGCTCCACGACGCGTATCTTCGGGTCCAAGCCAGGAACGTACGGGGCAGGCTTACTGCAGCTGATCGACAGCAAGACCTGGCGTAGCGACGAGGACCTCGCGCAGGTCTACACGACGTGGGGCGGTTTCGCATACGGCCGCGGCCTGGACGGTGTGCCCGCGTCGGACGACATGCGCACGGCGTACCGCCGAATTGCCGTGGCGGCCAAGAACACCGACACGCGCGAGCACGACATCGCCGACTCGGACGACTACTTCCAGTACCACGGCGGCATGATCGCTACGGTGCGCGCGCTGACGGGCACGTCACCGGAGGCCTACATCGGTGACAGTACGAGGCCGGACACCGTACGCACCCGTACGTTGTCGGAGGAGACCACCCGGGTGTTCCGGGCCCGCGTCGTCAATCCGCGGTGGCTGGAGGCGATGCGCAGGCACGGGTACAAGGGCGCGTTCGAGATGGCGGCCACCGTCGACTATCTCTTCGGGTACGACGCGACGACCGACGTCGTCGCCGACTGGATGTACGAGAAGCTCGCCGAGACATACGTTCTCGACGAGCAGAACCAGAAGTTCATGCAACAGTCGAACCCCTGGGCGCTGCACGGCATCGCCGAACGGCTGCTCGAGGCGACCGAGCGCGGCATGTGGGCGGAACCGGATCCGAAGATCCTCGGTGAACTACGCCAGGTGTATCTGCAGACGGAAGGCGATCTGGAGGGGGAGTAGCCGTACGCTGGTCGTATGCCCACGTTCCAGGAGATCGCCGACGGAAAGTACGTCTCGCTGACCACGTTCAAGAAGGACGGCACGCCCGTCGCGACGCCACTGTGGGGTGTTCGTGAGGGCGACCGCCTACTGGTGTGGACGACCTCCGATTCGTGGAAGGTCAAGAGGATCAGGCGCAACGGCCGTGTGACGGTAGCGCCCTGCACGGCGCGCGGGAAGATCCAGGGCGAGGCGCAAAACGGCTTCGCCGAGATACTGGACGGTCCCGCCACCGACAAGGTTCGTCGCGCGATCGCACGGAAGTACGGCATTCTCGGCTGGCTGACCGTCACCGGCAGTACGCTTCGGCGCGGCAAGACCGGCACCGTCGGCATTTCGGTGGCGCCCGCCTGACGCGACCTGCATACTTCCTTTTCGGGAGGTAAGGATGTCGTCGTACGCCGATCTTGTCCTTGTCGGAACCGTGTTGACCGTGGACTCGAGTCGCCCCACCGCAGAAGGCGTCGCGGTGCGGGACGGCCGTATCTGTGCGGTGGGCACCAGAGCGGAACTCGACTCCGAGATCGGCCCGAGCACACACGTCGTCGACATCGGCGATGGATGCGTGATGCCCGGTCTGGTCGAGGCGCACGGCCATCCGCTGATGGAGGCGGTGGTGCTGTCCGATCGGATGGTGGACATCCGTCCTGTCACCGTTCGCGACGCCGACGCCGTAGTGCAGGCCGTGCGTGACGAGGTCGGGCGCCGCGGTGACGACGGCGCATTCCTCAGCGGGTGGGATGCGTTGCTGCAGAAGGGCCTTCCGGAGCCGACCCTGGCGTGGCTCGACTCCGTCGCACCGGATACGCCGCTCGTGATCCTGCACAACTCGGGCCACCTCGCGTTCTTCAACTCCGTGGCGGCCCGTCTGCACGGATTGGACCGCACCACACCCGACCCGAAGGGCGCGGCCTACGGGCGTGATGCGAGCGGCGAGCTCGACGGTTCGGCCCGAGAGACTGCGGCGGTGTTTCCGCTCGTCTCGTCTGCGATGAATGCCGGCTCCTATCCGCAGATGCTGGCCGAGGAGTGCGCTCGGCTCAATCGCGCCGGGCTGACGACGTGTTCCGAGATGGCGTACGACCCGAAGTTCGGCCCGCTCGTCGAGGCGTTGAACACGCAGGGAGCGCTGACGGTTCGCCTTCGTACCTACGAGATGTCCAATCCGACGATGACCGCGCGCTCCACCCCTGGTGCGGGCGACGACATGGTGCGCGCTACAGGAATCAAGATATGGGTGGACGGTTCGCCGTGGATCGGCAACATCGACCTGACGTTCCCGTACCTCGACACCGACGCCACCGCTGCCATCGGCGTCGAGCCGGGATCGTGCGGGCACGCTAACTACACCCGCGAACAGCTGACCGAAATCGTCGACGCCTACTTTCCGCTGGGATGGCCGTTGGCGTGTCACGTCATGGGCGACAACGGGATCGACACGATTCTGGATGTGTACGACAGCGTCCTCACCCGTCACCCCCGTCCGGACCACCGGCTGCGCCTCGAACACGTCGGCGCGATCCGCGACGATCAGATCGCACGCGCGGTATCGCTCGGCGTGACGTGCAGCCTGTTCGTCGACCAGATCCATTACTGGGGTGACGTTCTCGTCGACGGACTCTTCGGGCCCGAGCACGGGTCGAGGTGGATGCCGGCCGGGTCGGCCGTAAGGGCAGGTATGAGGGTTTCCCTGCACAACGATCCTCCCGTCACGCCGGAGGAACCCCTGCGCAACATCGCCGTCGCAGTCACGAGAACCACACCGAACGGGCACGTCTCCGGTCCGGAACAACGGCTGACCGTCGAACAGGCCATCCGCGCTCAGACCATCGACGCGGCCTGGCAACTGTTCTCGGAGAACGAGATCGGCTCCATCGAAGTCGGCAAGTACGCGGACTTCGTCGTGCTGTCCGCCGATCCGCGCACCGTCCCGCCGGAAGACATCGCCGACCTCGACGTCCGCGCCACCTACCTCGCGGGCACCCGGGTGTTCGACGGCTCAGCGTGACGCGGCACCCACCCACGGAGCACTGGCCCGACCGGACCAATTGACGAGGCGTTCGGTCGGGCCGGCGTCGGCGGCGGGTTCGACCACGTCGTCGAAAGGCATGACGTCGCGAGGCTCGGCGGGAATCGCGCGCGCGGCGGCGGCGAGCACGGGTTCCACGAGCCGAGGTTCAGCCTCGGACGGTCGACCCGTCGACACCGCCAGATCCCATCCGTGAACGAGGGTTTCGTTGATGTACGCCCACACCGCTGCGCGGCCGGGCACGGTTCCCCACGGCGCCGTGACCGTCATGTCGAGTATGTTCTCACCCTCCCATGCCTCGAGCGCCAGTCGGACCTCCTCTCGATACGCGGCAGCCGCGTCGTCGAACCCGGTGAGCACCACCGGCACGGTCGTCGGGTCGCCGCCCAGTGCCATCGTCCTGGCGCGTCGCACACCCGCGATCTGGTGCCCCACCAGCGCTCGGACGTCGAAGTCCGGGCACGGCGTCGGCAGCGTCATCTGGTCGTCGCGAGTTGCTTCCATCAGATCGGCGACCCAGGCCAGCGCGTCGCGGTAGAGGTGCCGGGGATCGAGCGTGATGTCGGTCATGATCTCTCGTTTCGTCGTGATTCGAACGGTACGAGTAGAAGTCAACGTCGAATACATGACATCTTCTGTCGTGTATTCGTGCGACGATCGGCGAGTGCGTGCGGACAGATTGATCTCGTTGGTTCTTCTGCTGAGAAATCGAGGGCGCATGTCCGCGTCGCAGCTGGCTGTCGAGCTCGAAGTCTCGGAGCGCACGGTTCTGCGGGACATCGACGCCTTGTCCACCTCGGGCTTCCCGGTGTTCGCCGAACGCGGTCGTCACGGAGGTTTCGAGCTTCTTCCCGGCTTCACGACGGACCTCACCGGCTTGACCGCGGAGGAGGCGACAGCGCTCATGTCCGCGGACGCGTCGGCGTCGCTCGGCATGGGGTCGGCCTTCGCGTCCGCCATGCGCAAGGTCGCGGCGTCCTTGCCCGACGAGCAGCGACGCGTCGCGACGTCGGTGGCCGACCGCGTACTGGTCCGACCCGAAGGCTGGCTCCGAGACCCCGAACGAGACGAGTATCTCGACGTCGTTCAGCGCGGCGTCTTTCTCGGGCGCCGACTACGGCTCGACTACGCAGGCCGTAGCGGGACGCCGAGCGTGCGGACGGTGGACCCGATCGGACTCGTGTACGCCGCCGGGCACTGGTACCTGATGGCGACGGTGGACGGGGACGAACGGACCTATCGGGTGTCTCGGATTCGCCGTGCGGAACTACTGGACGACGACGCCCGCAGGAGTACGAGGGTCGATCTCGGTGCGCTGTGGGATGCCGGTCGCCGACGGTTCAGATCGAGTCGGGACACCGTGTCCGTTCGACTGCGTGTGCGGCCCGATCAGCTGGACCACGTCGCCGCCACCGCGATTCGAGTGGACGAGACGTCGGCGCCGCACGACGGGTGGATCGGACTCGACGCACTGTTCGGCGGTGTGGCACATGCCTGTTCGACGGTATGGATGCTCGGAGACGACTGTGAACTGCTCGGCCCCGAAGACGTGAGGGCCGCGGTGTTCGACCGCGCTCAGCGGATGATGACGCGTCATGCACCCCATGTGCGCGCGAGTACATAGAGGGTTATGCATTCGCGCGCACGAGGGCTAGCGCCCCACGTACGCCGCGAGATGCTCGCCCGTCAGCGTGGACCGATCGGCGACGAGATCGGTCGGCGTGCCCTCGAAGACGACGCGACCGCCGTCGTGACCGGCGCCGGGGCCGAGGTCGATGATCCAGTCCGCGTGTGCCATGACCGCTTGATGATGTTCGATCACGATGACCGACTTGCCCGCATCGACGAGACGATCCAACAGACCGAGCAGCTGTTCGACGTCGGCCAGGTGGAGGCCGGTCGTCGGCTCGTCGAGAACGTAGATTCCGCCCTTCTCGCCCATGTGGGTCGCGAGCTTGAGCCGCTGACGCTCACCGCCGGAGAGGGTGGTCAGCGGTTGACCCAGTTTGATGTAGCCGAGGCCGACGTCGACGAAACGCGTCAGGATCTTGTGCGCCGCAGCCAGTTTCGACGTCTCACCGAAGAACTCGTGCGCTTCCGCCGCCGACATCTCGAGCACCTCGCTGATGTCCTTGCCGCCGAGGTGGTATTCGAGGACCGATGCCTGGAAGCGCTTGCCCTCGCATTCCTCGCACGGGGTTGCGACGCCTGCCATCATCGCCAGGTCCGAGTAGATGACACCGTTGCCGTTGCACGTCGGGCAGGCGCCTTCCGAATTCGCGCTGAACAGAGCAGGCTTGACGCCGTTCGCCTTCGCGAACGCCTTGCGGATCGGCTCGAGCAGCCCGGTGTACGTCGCAGGATTGCTACGACGCGACCCGCGGATCGCGCCCTGATCGATTGCGACGACGTCGTCCAACCCGGACAGCGACCCGTGGATGAGCGAGCTCTTGCCGGAGCCCGCGACGCCCGTGACGACGGTCAGCACCCCGAGCGGCACGTCGACGTCGACGTTCTGCAGGTTGTGCGTATCGGCGCCGCGGATCTCGACGACCTCGGTGAACTCCCGGACGGACTCCTTCAGCGTCGCTCGGTCGTCGAAGTGCCGTCCGGTGATCGTGTCGCTCGAGCGCAGGCCGTCGACCGTGCCCTCGAAACATACTGTGCCACCGGCGGATCCGGCCCCGGGCCCGAGATCGACGATGTGATCGGCGATCACGATCGTTTCGGGTTTGTGTTCCACGACGAGAACGGTGTTGCCCTTGTCCCGCAGTTGCAGCAGAAGGTCGTTCATGTTCTGGATGTCGTGCGGATGCAGACCGGTGGTCGGCTCGTCGAACACGTAGGTGACGTCGGTGAGCGACGAACCCAGGTGCCGAATCATTTTGGTGCGCTGAGCTTCACCACCGGAGAGCGTGCCTGCGGGACGCTCGAGCGACAAGTAGCCCAGTCCGATCTGCACGAACGAGTCGAGCGTCTTGCCGAGCGACTCGAGCAGGGGTGCGACGGACGGTTCCTTCAGCCCGCCCACCCATTTCGCAAGGTCGCTGATCTGCATCGCGCACGCGTCGGCGATGGAGATTCCCTTGATCTTCGACGACCTCGCACCCTCGTTCAGACGGGTCCCGTCGCACTCCGGACACGTCTGGAACGTCACCGCACGCTCGACGAACGCGCGGATGTGCGGCTGCATCGCGTCGACGTCCTTGGACAGGAACGACTTCTGGATCTGAGGAACGAGACCCGAGTAGGTGAGGTTGATGCCCTCGACCTTGATCTTGGTCGGCTCGCGGTAGAGGAGATCGTTCAGTTCCCGCTTGGTGAATTCGGCGATCGGCTTGTCGGGGTCGAAGTAGCCGCAGCCACGGAAGATTCGGCCGTACCACCCCTCCATGCTGTATCCGGGGATCGTGATCGCACTCTCGTTGAGGGACTTGCTGTCGTCGTACAGCGCCGTCAGGTCGATGTCGCTGACCGACCCGCGTCCCTCGCAACGCGGACACATGCCGCCGGTGATCGAGAAGGTCCGCTTCTCCTTGGTCTCACGCCCGCCCTTCTGCACGGTGACGGCTCCGGCGCCGGAGATCGACGCGACGTTGAACGAGAACGCCTGAGGCGACCCGATGTGCGGCGTACCGAGGCGGCTGAACAGGATGCGCAGCATCGCGTTGGCGTCGGTGGCAGTGCCGACCGTCGAGTGCGGATTGGCACCCATCCGCTGCTGATCGACGATGATCGCAGTGGTCAAGCCGTCGAGCACATCGACGTCGGGCCGCGCGAGCGTCGGCATGAAACCTTGGACGAACGCGCTGTACGTCTCGTTGATCATGCGCTGCGACTCGGCGGCGATCGTGCTGAACACGAGAGAGCTCTTGCCCGAACCGGACACGCCGGTGAACACGGTCAGTCGGCGTTTGGGGATCTCGACACTGATGTCCTGCAGGTTGTTGACCCGCGCGCCCTGGACTCGAATCAGATCGTGGCTGTCGGCCACGTGCATCTCGGGTGACCGTGTGCTCGCACTCGCTGCCATCCGTTGTCGCCTCTCCCTCGGTGGGTTCACGCGGAATACGTTAGTTCCAGCGCCGCCGTGATACTTCTCGAATCCTGACCGGATTGGGCTTCGCGCGTTTCGACTCACGCGCGGCGGTGCACTCTCCGGCGGGGTGGCACGCGGGCAGCGCGACGGCGACAGGTCTTCGACGAGGAGAGACACACCATGGCGATAGCAGCTACCGATTTCCACCACGTGCGCATCACCGTCAGCGACATAGACGTCTCGCGGAAGTTCTACGACGACGTGTTCGGCTTCGACGTCGCGTACGAGTGGGATCCGAACGCCGACGAGCAGACCAAGAAGGCGCTGTGGTTTCTGTTCGGGGGAGTGATCTACTCGTTCGCCGGGGGACTGTTCGGCCTTCGTCCGGTTGCGCCGGGCGAGGATCGGTTCGACGAAGACCGCGCAGGCCTCGACCACCTGAGCTTCGCCGTCGCGACCTACGACGATCTCGAGAACGCCGTGGCGACCCTCGACGAACTGGGAATTCGTCACGAGGGCATCAAGTCGGCCGGCGAAGGCCTGAGCATCCTGGAATTCCGTGACCCGGACAACATCGCGCTGGAGATCTCAGGACCGGAGAAGTAGTCCTACTGTGCTTTGCTCACCGAGGACATGTGGAAATCAGGAATACGTAACGGCGGCATCGCCGTTCGCGTGAACCAGTCCTTCCACTCCCGGGGCAGCGTCTTCTCCGTCGCCCCGGCCTCGGTGACGCGGCGCAGCAGATCCAGTGGGCTCTCGTTGAAGCGGAAATTGTTGACGGCTCCGGTGACCGTTCCGTCCTCGACGAGGTAGACGCCGTCACGGGTCAGTCCGGTGAGCAGCAACGTGGCGGGATCGACCTCTCGGATGTACCACAGCGTCGTCAGCAGCAGTCCACGCTCGGTGCGTGCGATCATCGCGTCCAGGTCGGCGTCGCTGCCGCCCGTCAGGACGAGGTTGTCGCCGGGGATCACGGGGTCGGTGTCGTACTTGTCGGCGAGGAACCGCGGGTACGCCAGCGCTCCGACGGCACCGTCACGTACCCAGTCGACGCGCGAGGTGGCCATTCCGTTGTCGAACACCGAGACCGAATCGTTGGACGCACCGGTCGCGACGAAGGGCGAGTACTCGAGCCCGGCGTAGTTCGGATCGGAGAACAGCGTCAGGGGAATCGAACCGAGCTTCTCGCCGACGCGTGTGCCGCCCGGCCGCGACAACGCCGTATGACCTTCCTGCGCTCCCCGGCCTTCCATCGTCCACATCAGGTAGATCATCAGATCGGCGATGGCCGACGGCGGTAGCAACGTCTCGTATCGTCCTGCTGGAAGATCGAGTTGCGTCGAAGCCCACCCCAGCCGCGTCGACAGGTCACTCAGCAACGAGGCGACGTTCACGTCGTCGAAGTGCTTGGTGCTCGCGCCGACCCAGGCACTCGCGTCGTCGCGTTTGCCGTTGATCTCGATCGAGCCGGTGGGCTGCGTGAAACGGCGCCGGATCCCCGACGTCGATCCGAGCCAGACCGTGTCGAGGCGGTGATGGGCGAAGCCGTACAGCTGGTCCCGGCCGGCGAAGCCCGCGGCGAGGTCCTCGGTGAAACGGCCGAACACGCCGATGCTCGTGAGCGCGGTGTCGGCGGCCCAGTCGTCCGGATCGCCGGTGCCGGTGACGAGTGGCATCGCATCCTCGGCGGGTTCGGCTGCGCGAGCGGTGTTCTCGCACGCTGCGACGATCGACGCGATCTCGTCCGGGTCGACGCTCGTCGACGACATCGTCGCGACCTTCGTGTCGCTGGATCCACGGACGACGGAGACGACGGTCCAGTGTCGCGAAATTCCGATTCCGTTGGTGGTCATCGAATTTCCGGCCCAGCGCAACGACGCCTCGCTGGAGTCGGTGACGATGACGAACGTGTCGTCGACCGTGGCGAGTGCGAGCACCCGCTCGACGACCTCGTGACCGGGAATCACTGGCCTGCCTCCGATCGCGTGTTGAGAACGTTCACTCCACGGAAGACGGCAGCGGGACATCCGTGACTGACGGCCGCGACCTGACCGGGCTGCGCCTTTCCGCAGTTGAACGCGCCACCGAGGCGTCGCGTCGACACGCCGCCGACGAGATCCATCGATCCCCAGAAGTCGGTCGTCGTCGCTTGATAGGCGACATCGCGCACCTGGCCGTCGAGCACGCCGTTCCTGATGCGGAAGAACCGCTGTCCGGTGAACTGGAAGTTGTAGCGCTGCATGTCGATCGACCAGCTCTTGTCGCCGACGACGTAGATCCCGGTTGCAGGGACACGTTCGCCATTCGTTGAATCGGAACGTGCTGCGCCGAGTCGGCGTACGAGCACCCGTTGGAGCGGGAGAGTCCCAGCCTCGGCGCGAACACGCGGTCGAGCTGATAGCCGACGAGCACGCCGTCACGGATCAGATCCCACTGCTGCGCGGCCACGCCGTCGTCGTCGTAGCCGATGGTGGAGAGCCCGCCCACCTCCGTGCGGTCGGCCGTCACGTGCATGATGTCGCTGCCGTACCTCAGTGTGCCGAGTTGGTCCGGGGTCGCGAACGACGTACCGGCGTACGCCGCCTCGTACCCGATTGCGCGGTCGTACTCGGTTGCGTGACCGATGGATTCGTGGATCGTGAGCCACAGATTGGTCGGGTCGATCACCAGGTCGGTCGGACCCGGAACGACGGACGGCGACTTCACCTTCTCGGCGAGCCATCCGGGGATGCGCGTCAGTTCGTCCGACCAGTCCCACGTGCTGTCGGCACCGAGGTACTCCCATCCACGGCTGACCGGCGGGGCGAGAGTGCGCATCGTCTCGAAGGCGCCCGCGGCCGTGTCGACCGTCGTCGCTTCGAGCTGGGGGTGGAGCCGGACTCGTTGCTGCGTGATCGAACTGCCGGCCAGATCGGCGTAGTACGTCTGTTCCTTGACCTGCAGTACCGAAGCGGTCACATGATCGACGCCGTCCGACGCGCGAAGGCGGGCGGAGTAGTCGGTGAGCAGTTCGACCTTGTCGCGGGTCGGAACGTGAAACGGATCGACGTCGTACTCCGACACCCATGTCGCGTTCGCGTACACGGGCTCGTCGGCGAGCTCGACGCGTTCGCGGTTCAGCGACCGGAGTGCCTGCGCGATGTCGACGGCCGTGCGTGCCGTCGCCGCGGCCGCGTCGACCGACAGATCGCTGTGCGACGCGAAACCCCACGTACCGTCCACGACGACGCGCACTGCGAGGCCGATTTCGGAGCCGTCCACGGCCGACTGGACGACGCCGTCGCGCAGGTTCAGCGATTGCGTGGTGAGGCGCTGCACTCGGAAGTCCGCGTGCGACGCACCGGCGCGCCGCGCGACGTCCAGGGCAGCAGCGGCCAGTTCACCGCACGGCATCGCACGGAAGTCCGGATCGACATCGCGGTGGGGCGGCTGGGTCACAGACACGGAGATTAGCCGAATTGTTGCCAGCCGAGGCGGACAACCATGCCGATGACGACGACGAGCAGTACGACGCGCACGAATCCGGCGCCGCGTGCGAGCGCCGCACGCGATCCCAGCACGGCACCGATCACGTTGCACACCGCCATCGCTGCGCCCAACTGCCACAGCACGTGTCCGGTCACGGCGAAGAACGTCAGAGCCCCGACGTTGGATCCGAGATTGAGCACCTTGGCCATCGCGGCGCTGCGCACGAACTCGGTGCCGAGCAGCGTCGCGAACGCGATGATGAAGAACGTTCCCGTGCCGGGGCCGAGAATGCCGTCGTAGAAGCCGAAGCAGCCGGCGGCGAGAAACACGACGACGAGAATCTTCCGAGTCGTCGGCGGGCGAGCTGCGGCGACGGTCCCGATGGTCGGGCGCGTCGTCACGAGCACCGCGACACCGACGAGCGCGACCATGATGATCGGGATGAACAGGTCGCGGTCGATCAGCGACACCGCCGCGGCGCCACCGGCAGCCGCGACCGCGGCGAGCACCGCGGCCGGCACGAGAATCTTCCAGTCGAGAGCCACCTTGCGTGCGAATGTCACGACGGCCGCGGCCGTACCGAACACGGCTGTCACCTTGTTGGTCGCGAGCGCTGCCTGGGGACTCAGCTGCGGCGCGACCAGCAGGATCGCGGGTAGCAGGATCAATCCGCCGCCGCCGACGACCGCATCGACCCAGCCGGCGGCAGTGGCCGCCACCATCAACAATCCCCAGTCCGCCGCGGTCATAAGGCCCTTGCTCGCATACGGCAAACTCAATCACATGCGGAGATTCAGCCTGTGGCTCAGGGGCAAGCCCTTCGTCGCGGACTCGCTGCTCGCAGGAATGCTCGTCGTGCTCGACGTCGTCGCGCTGGTCGCCAACGCCGAGTCGACGAATTGGGTGCTGTTCGGTGTGGTCACCTCGGCGGTCTGCACCCCGATCGCATGGCGTCGTCGGCACCCTCGAACGGTCGCGGTCGCGGTGCTCGTGGTGTCGTTGTTCGGCACGACGACCGGCGCGGCACTGGGAGAGACGACCAACCTTCATCCCTCGCTGCTCGCGCTGCCGATCATGCTGTACACGTTGGTGGCCTACGTGGGTCGGCGTGACGCGCTGTTCTATCTGATCGCGGTGATCCTGGATTCGATACTGGCGCTGCTTCTGTTCGACGAGGACCTCATCACCAGCGTCGTGTTCGGCGCCATGATGTATGCGCTGGCGTGGATCGCGGCCGAGTTCCTCGGCGCCCGGCGCGCGTACGACGAGGCCGTCGAAGCGCGCCTTGTCGTCGCCGAGTACGACCGAGATCGCCGCGCCGAGGAGGCGGTCGCCCTCGAACGGACGCGCATCGCACGCGAACTACACGACGTCATCGCCCACGGGGTGAGCGTCATGGTCGTACAGGCCGACGGTGCGTCCTACGCGATACGCAAAGATCCCGAGCGGGCCGAACAAGCCGTCGCGAACATCTCGGCGACCGGTAGGCAGGCGCTTGCCGAACTGCGCCGGACCGTTGCCTTGCTGCGAACGACACCTCACACCGACGACATGCCGCAGTACGGCACAGCGGGTCTGGCGAAGGTGGTGGACATGATGTCCAAGGCCGGCCTCTACGTCGAACTCGAGCAGACGGGAAACCTCGACGACATCAGCCCCGCGATCAGCTTGGGAGTACATCGTGTCGTCCAGGAGTCGCTGACCAACGTGCTGCGACACGGCGGTCATGCGCCGAGAGCTCGCGTCTCGGTCGTCCGACGGGACAGCGGCGTCCACGTCGAGGTGATCAATCGCGACGTCGGACCGACTGCGAGCACGGTGCAGGGAACCGGAAACGGGCTCCTCGGCATGCGCGAACGCGTCGCCGTCCTGCAGGGGACGCTGGACGCGGGCCGTACCGACGACGGCCAGTGGGTGGTGCGTGCGGTGCTCCCACTCGAATGAACGGGAGTGGAGCCTGCGGAACTTATCGGCCGCGGGGGATAGGTTGTCCCCTGTGCCGATCACCGTTCTCATCGTCGACGACCAGGAATTGATGCGGATGGGCCTGACGATGGTCCTCGACGCCCAGGACGATCTGTCTGTCGTGGGCGAGGCGTCGGACGGTGCGTCGGCGCTCGCGAAGGTCGACGAGTTGAAGCCGGACGTCGTACTGATGGATGTCCGGATGCCGGGCATCGACGGCGTGACGGCGACGTCGCGCATCGTCGAGTCGAATTCCGAGGCACGTGTTCTGGTGATGACGACGTTCGATCTCGACGAGCACGTCATCGGTGCGTTGAAGGCGGGCGCGAGCGGGTTTCTGCTCAAGGACACCCCACCGGAGGATCTCGTCTCCGCCATCCGGAGCATCGCGGGTGGCGACGCCGTCGTGTCGCCGAAAGTCACGCGGCGCCTGTTGGGACGGTTCATCTCCGGCGACACGACGCCGACTCGCGATCCGGCGATGCTCGACGCGCTGACCGACCGTGAGCGCGAGGTGCTCGGACTGCTCGCCACAGGATTGTCGAACGCCGAGATCGCCGGCAGCCTGGTGTTGTCCGAGGCGACGGTGAAGACACATGTCGGGCGTGTACTGACAAAGCTCGGTCTACGCGACCGCGTCCAGGCCGTCGTTCTGGCCTACGAAACGGGACTGGTTCGGCCGGGGGCCTAGCTGCTCGACGGAATGTCGTCCGATCCGGGAGAAAATCGGAACCCCGGTTCGTTGTCGATACAGGCAACGAAAGGAACTACCGTGTTTGCGCTCTTTCTCCTCTATGTCGTCGTCGAGGTGGCCGCACTCGTCGCGGTCGGCAGCGCGATCGGTGTGCTGTGGACCGTGCTGCTGTTGATCGCAGGTTCGGTCGTCGGGCTCGTCCTCGTACGGTCGCAGGGCCGCCGCGTCATGGAGGGTCTGCGCGCCGCCAGTCGCGGTGAACGGACGCCGGCGGGAGCGGTCGCCGACGGTGTTCTGTTCGCGGTCGGGTCGGTCGCGATGTTCGTACCAGGTCTGGTGACGACAGTGTTCGGCATCCTGCTGCTGCTGCCGGTCTCGCGGTGGGCCCTGCGGCCGCTGGTGCTGGCCGCTGCTGCCCGCTGGATGCCGAGCATCGCGGTCGCGACGCGCAGAATGCGACCGACCGTCATCGACGGCGAGGTGATCGGTGAGACGTACGCGGGGCAGTACCCGAGCACCAGCGGGCGCATCATCGAGATCGACGGACGGGATTTCGATAAGCCGACCCGCTGAGGGCAGACTGGTCAGCCGTGAGCACCCAACTGTTTCTCGGCGGGCGGATCTACAGCGCTTCCGCTCCCGACGCCACGGCGATGGCCGTCACCGATGGAATTGTCACGTGGACAGGCGAAGACCGAACCGGCCGCGCACTTCATCCGGGTGCCGAGGAGTTCGACCTCGCGGGGGCCTTCGTCGCTCCCGCCTTCGTCGACGCACATGTTCATACGACGGCACACGGGCTGCTGCTCGGCGGGTTGGACCTGTCGGCGTCCCGGTCCCATGCTCAGTGTCTGGACGAACTCCGCCGTCACGCCGCGCGAACCGACGACGCGGTGATCTGGGGTCACGGCTTCGACGAGTCGCACTGGCCGGACGGGGGAGCACCCACCACCTCCGAGCTCGACGCCATCGCCCCCGGCCGCGCCGTGTATCTGACGCGCGTCGACTCGCATTCCGCCGCGTGCTCGACGGCCCTGCGCGCGGCGTGCCCGGACCTTGCGAACGCGATCGGCTTCCACCCGGAGCTGCCGGTGACCGCTGCGGCTCATCACGTGGTTCGCGCCGCCGCTCGATCCCTGCTGACCCCCGCCGCACGTGAAGCGGCCCGTCGGCGAATGCTCGACGCGGCGGCCGCAGCCGGGATCTGCGCAGTGCACGAGTGCGGTGGCCCCGACGTATCGGGTCTGGGTGACTTCACCGAACTCCTGGCCACCGAGCACGGGGTGGAGGTCCGCGGCTACTGGGGCGAAGCGGTCACCAGCGCCGCGGAGGCCCGAGACCTGCTCGCACGGACGGGTGCGCACGGACTGGCGGGCGACGTGTTCGTCGACGGTTCCCTCGGATCGCACACCGCGTGGCTCACCGACGACTACACCGACGTCCACGGCCGAGGCACGTCGTACCTCGACGTCGACGCGATCGCTGCGCACGTCGCCGCGTGCACCGAAGTCGGTGTTCAGGCGGGATTCCACGCCATCGGAGACGCTGCGGTGACAGCCGTCGTCGACGGCTTCGCGCGTGTCGCCGCCTCGGTGGGTGGTCCAGCGCTGGCCGCGCGCGGCCACCGCGTCGAACACCTGGAGATGGTTTCCGTCGACCACGCCGCGTCGCTCGCGGCGTGGGGCGTCATCGCGAGCATGCAACCGCGGTTCGACCGCCTCTGGGGAGGTGACGACGGCATGTACGCACAACGCCTCGGCGCGGACCGCGCGCGTGCACTGAATCCGCTGGCACCGTTGGCCTCCGCGGGCGTTTCCCTGGCATTCGGATCCGACGCACCGGCGACGTCGATGGACCCGTGGGCGGTACTACGCGCTGCGGTCGGTCACCACACAGCCGGTAGCGGAGTCTCGCCGCGCGCAGCGTTCGCCGCTGCCACCAGGGGCGCGTGGCGAGCAGGCGGTGTGCGCGACGGGCTGGCGGGGACGTTGACGCCGGGAGCGCCTGCCAGTTTCGCGATGTGGGACGCGCCCGAACTCGTCGTGAGGGCCCCGAAGGACGGCGTCCAGCGGTGGTCCACCGATCCGAGAGCGGGAGTGCCGCCCTTGCCGCCGCTCGAGCTGGACTCGCCGAGCCCGCGTTGCCTGCGCACCGTTCATCGCGGGCGCGTGATCCATGAAGCGTGACCCTCGGGCGATCACGAGGGTCGCCGCGTCGAGTGCTGTCTCCGTGGCGTCGGGTCTGCTGCTCTATTTGAGCTTCCCACCCCGCACGCTGTGGTTCCTGGCACCGTTGTCGATCGCACTGCTGGTCCTCGTGCTCGTCAGAGGGCGGGGAGACGGTCCACAATCGAAGAAGGCCGGTTTCGGATACGGACTGCTCGCCGGCTTGGGCTTCTTCGTTCCGTTGTTGCCGTGGATCGGTGTGTACGTCGGACCACTTCCGTGGCTCGCGCTGGCGACGGCGGAATCGGTCTTCACCGGACTGTTCGGCGTGCTCGCCGTCGTCGCGGCACGGACCCGGTGGTGGCCTCTGGCTCTCGCTCTCGTCTGGAGCCTCGTCGAATGGGCTCGATCCAGTTTCCCGTTCGGTGGTTTTCCGTGGGGTCGCCTCGCGTTCGGACAGCCCGACGGGTGGCTTCTGCCTCTCGCGGGCGTCGGTGGCGCCCCGCTCCTGAGCTTCGGTGTCGCACTGACGGGGACCGGACTGGCCGCGGTGGCTGTCGCGCTGCTCGAGAAACGCCTTCGCGGAATCATCGTCGGCGTCTCCGTCGCCGCGAGTGCGTCGATCGTCGCCCTTGCCGTGGCACCGATGCTCATCGGGGACTCGCACGATCCGGATTCGCGCACCATCACCGTCGCGGCGATTCAGGGAAGCGTCCCGCGCCTCGGGCTCGACTTCAACGCACAGCGTCGCGCGGTGCTGGACAACCACGTTCGCGAAACGCTGAGTCTTGCCGACGACGTGCGTGCCGGCCGCACGCCCGCGCCCGACCTCGTGGTGTGGCCGGAGAACGCGTCGGACATCGATCCGCTCCGCAACGCAGATGCGGCCACCGAGATCACCGCGGCGTCCGAGGCGGTCGGCGCGCCCATCCTCGTCGGATCCGTTCTCGTCAACGACGATCGCACGACCACCAACTCGGTCATCGTGTGGGACGGCGCAGCAGGGCCGGGGGAACGCCACGACAAGAAGATCATTCAGCCGTTCGGCGAATACCTGCCGTGGCGGAGCTTCTTCCGGCTGTTCTCCGAGTACGCCGATCGTGCCGGTTACTTCGTGCCGGGGACCGGCAACGGTGTCGTTCACGCGGACGGAATCGCCGCCGGTATCGCGACGTGCTACGAGGTGGCATTCGATCGTGCATTGAACGAATCCGTCCGCTCCGGTGCGGAATTCATCGCGATACCGACCAACAACGCAACCTTCGGCGATACCGAGATGACCTATCAACAACTGGCGATGTCACGCGTACGCGCCGTGGAGCACGGCAGGTCGGTCGTCGTGGCGGCGACGAGTGGTGTCAGTGCGATCGTGTCGCCCAGCGGGGCTGTGACGCAACGGACGGAGCTGTTCGTTCCCGATGCGCTGGTCTCGGAGATCGAGCTGCGTCACGACACGACGGTCGCCACCGATCTCGGGGCGATTCCGGAGTACGTTCTCTGTTCGCTTGCAGCGATATTCGTCATTGTCGGAGTTGCACGATCGCGCAGAACAATCCACACGACCGGTTCGGTCGGCAAATTCGACCACTAGCCCCGTAACGACCGACTCATATGGATTCGACGTCGATTTATACGCCGATTTTCGTATGACGACTTGGGTTGCGCGCCAGCCATTGTCGAGATCTGTAACGGTCTCCGACGTAGGCTCGATTCCTCAATAGTGATCGGCCATAAAAGGGGGCGGCGCATTATTGTATGTTCTAGTTCGCGGTGTGTGTAAGCGCACATGTCCGTCGTAGGGAATGAACAGCTTCGGCCTCGGTCGGCGATTCGTTCGGTCGATCGTGGTGGAGACCTGTCGTGCACGACGCAGGTTGCGCGGTTCGTCTCGGTCGTCGATGTGCGGTCGGTGGCTCGGACACTCGGGAGGGATCTTCGGTGGAAGATTGGGTGCTCGTCGACAAGCCTGCAGAATCGCTCGTGAAACAATCCGCGAGTACGGTCATGCGACCATTGCCGTACCGAATTGCGGCGTCGCCCGGTCGGTGCGGGCCAATCCACGCCTTTGCGCGCAACGAACCACACTAAAGGCCACGTCGGGCGGACAGCCACCGCGCGACACCGGCCTCCCGGGGTGGATCTTTCAGCGCCCGTCGTCGCACGTTCGAGAACGGATCTTGCATTGACCGACCCTGCCCCGACTCTCCCTTCCTCGACCTCGCTCCAGAAAGGCGAATGAATGCGGGCCGCAGTTTCAGGCGAATCTCACAGCTCTCCACTGCACGAACAGGGTGACGCAGGTTCCGGTTTCCCGTTGTCGTCGGCGCAGCGAGGAATGTGGTTCGCGCAGCAGCTGGCTCCGTCCGTTCCGGTCTGCATCGCGCAGTACGTGGATCTGCGGGGAGATCTGGACGTGGACGTCCTGCGCCGGGCGTCGCGGGTGGCTGGGCACGAGTTCCAATCGGGATTTCTACAGTTGGTCGAGGTGGACGGCGAACCGATCCAGATCGTCGACCATTCCATCGACGACACGATTGCACTCGTCGACTTCCGGGGCGAAACGGACCCGATGGCGTCGGCGCGTCGCTGGATCGACGAAAACTACACCACACCAGTCGATCTGACACGTGACCGACTGGTTGCCATGTCGTTGCTGCAGGTCGAAGACGATCGATACCTGTGGTACAGCAAGATTCACCATGTCGCGCTCGACGGCTACGGCGCCATGACGATGGTCAACCGAACCGCCGAGCTCTACACCGCCGAGGTCGAAAGCCGCGAGCCTGCACCGGCCAAAGCGGCCGATCTCCGCACGTTGTACGAGGTGGATCAGGCATACCGCTCGTCGGCACGCTTCGAAACGGATCGGCAGTACTGGGCCGATCAC
Source organism: Rhodococcus sp. B10 (assembly GCF_011770055.1). Lineage (NCBI taxonomy): Bacteria > Bacillati > Actinomycetota > Actinomycetes > Mycobacteriales > Nocardiaceae > Rhodococcus > Rhodococcus sp. B10. The sequence continues at coordinate 55,966 of NZ_JAAFYV010000028.1, forward strand.
GTCCGCGACGTACACGACGGTGCGACGCTGGCCAACAACCCCGGCGCGACGGTTGCGGCCAGCAAGCTCGAGAGCGCGTCGCTGCCCGACGACGTGGTCGCAGCATTGGAGAACTCCGACGCGTCCAAGGGTGCCACGGCTGCGGCGGTCGTCATCGCGGCCTTCGCGTGTTATCTCTCCCGCATGACCGGGCGGGAGAACGTTCTCGTCAACATGCCTGTGTCCGCGAGAACGACTGCGACACTGCGCCGTTCGGGCGGAATGCTCGTGAACGTCGCGCCCATTGCGGTGACCGTGCCGACGCACGGGACAGTCGGCGATCTCGTCGCCCAGGTGCAGCTCGAACTGATGGGTGCGCTCCGCCACCAGCGGTTCAGCATCGAGGACATCCGCCGTGACCTGAAGAGCAACGGTATCGACAAGGCGCTGGTTGCCCCGATGGTCAACGTGATGCTGTTCCATCAGCAGATCCATCTCGGTTCGATCGTCGGCGAATTCAACATCGTCACGTCCGGCCCGGTCGACGACCTCCTGGTCAACATCTACCAGAGTGGCCATCCCGCAAAGACATTCGTCGATTTCCGCGGTAACCCGAACCGTTACGTCGACGAAGACCTTGCGCAACACCACCGTTCGTTCGTCGAGGTCGTCTCCGCCTTCGTGGCCGCGAGCCCTCACGACGCCATCGACGACGTACATCCCGAGAGTGCAGCGATCGGAGCACGCCGGCGTGTCGAGCGGCAGGAGTTGCTGTACTGGCACTCCGAGCTCGCCGACCGGCCCGAGCCTGCGGGGCTTCCACTGTCCCGACCGCGTACCGCGGACGCTACGCGGGAACCACGAACACTGAGCGTGCAGCTCGGGGCCGAGTCTCACCGAGCGCTGCTGGCCTCGGCAGCACGACAGGGTTCGAGTGTCCTGGTGTCCTTGCACACCGCGGTCGCCACCGTGCTCGCACGCGTCTCCGGCGAGAACGACGTCTCGATCGGCGCGCGAACCCCGTACACAGCAGGGAACACCGTGGTTCTGCGGAGTTCCGTCGACCCGAGCGAGTCGTTCTCGTCTCTGTCTCAGCGGCTGCGCGGCATCGATTCTGCGGCGCTCGCTCACAGCCACGTGACCTTCGCCGACGTCGCCCGCGAGGTCGCCACCGACGACGCCGCACTGTTCCGCATCGTCCTCGCGCACTCCTGCACTGCTCGGCTGACCGACTTCGACGGCGTCGATCTCGTGGTCGAAACCACCGAGAACGTCGATGCACTCGGAGCGCCGGCAGGCATCTCCGTCGACGTGCAGTACGACGCGGCTGTTCTGGACGAGGAGGTCGTCCGCGGCCACGCCGAACGGCTTCTCCGCATCCTGAATGTGGCCGCCGAGAACAGCGACGCCGTCGTCGGCGACATCGACGTGCTGTCGGAGTCCGAGCGCGCGGCGTTGGTGCCGGTGCGTGGTGGATCGTCGGTCGGCGAGCGATTGTTGCCGGAGATTCTGTGCGGTGCGGTCGATGGCGCGGGCGTCGACGCGGCGGCGCTCGTGTCGAGTGACAGGACGATGTCGTACGGCGAGTTGGATGCGGCGTCGACGCGGTTGGCGCGTCTGTTGATCTCGCGTGGTGTGGGTCCTGGTTCGTTCGTGGCGTTGGCGTTGTCGCGGTCGGTCGAGTCGGTCGTGTCGGTGTGGGCGGTGGCGAAGGCCGGTGCTGCGTTCCTGCCGGTGGATCCGTCGTATCCGGTGGACCGGATCGCGCACATGCTCACCGATTCGGGTGCGGCGTTCGGCATCACCATCGACGCTCACCGCACTACCCTGACCGAGGTCGGTCCGTCCGTGAGTTGGACGATTCTCGACGATGAGCAGGTCGTATCCGCGCTCGCCACCCATTCCGACAGCCCGATCACCGACGCGGAACGGGTACATCCGCTCACGCTTCACGACGCCGCCTACCTGATCTACACGTCCGGTTCGACGGGCGTGCCGAAGGGCGTCGTCGTGACGCACCGCGGCCTCTCCGACATGGCCGAACTCGAGCGCGTCCGATTCGAGGTGTCGCCGCGTTCTCGGACGCTCGCGTTCGCTTCGACGAGTTTCGACGCCTCGGTTCTGGAACTTCTTCTCGCCTTCTCCGGTGCCGCGACGATGGTGATCGCGCCGACGGATGTGTACGGCGGCCCCGAGTTGGCGTCATTGCTGCTCGAACAGCATGTGACGCACGCGTTCATCACGCCTGCGGCGTTGGCGTCGGTGGATCCGACGGGCCTGGACGAGCTGAGAGTTGTCGCGACCGGTGGTGAAGCGTGCGGTCCCGAACTGGTCGAGCGGTGGGCGCCGGGCCGACAGATGTTCAACGCCTACGGCCCGACCGAAGCGACCGTGTTCTCGTCGGTGAGTTCCGCGCTCGAACCGGGGAAGCAGGTCGACATCGGCTCGCCGATCACGGGCTCGGTACAGCTGGTTCTGGACGAGCGTCTGCAGCCCGTTCCGGTGGGTGTCGCGGGTGAGCTCTATCTGAGCGGGCCTGCTCTGGCGCGTGGCTATCATGCGCGGGCCGGATTGACGTCGGAGCGGTTCGTCGCTGCGCCGTTCGGTGTGGGCGGCGAGCGGATGTACCGCACCGGAGACGTGGTGCGGTGGAACGCCTCCGGTGCACTCGAGTACGTCGGGCGCTCCGACTTCCAGGTCAAGGTGCGCGGATTCCGCATCGAGCTGGGCGAGATCGATGCGGTCATCGCGTCGGCCGCCGACGTGGAATTCGTTGCGACGCTCGGTGTTTCGGGACCTGCAGGGTCGACGGCGTTGGCGTCCTACCTCGTTCCGATCCCGGGCTCGACGATCGACGTCGAAAGCCTACGCGCACAGATGGTCTCGGCATTGCCGTCGCACATGGTGCCGTCGGCCTTCGTGCTGCTCGATTCCATTCCACTCACGCCGGCAGGCAAGCTCGATCGCCGTGCACTCCCGGAACCGGAGTTCGGACGAACCACCGAGTTCCGCGCCCCGGTGACCGACACGCAACGACGCATCGCCGACGTGTTCGCCGAACTCCTGGACGGCAGGCGCGTCGGAATCGACGACAGCTTCTTCGACCTGGGCGGTAACTCGCTGGTTGCCACCCGCGTCGTCGCCAGGTTGAACGCCGAACTGGGCACTGGACTGCGCGTTCTCGACCTGTTCGAAGCTCCGACCATCGAGGCCCTGTCCGCCCGCGCGGAGACCTCGGTCGGCCACGATGCACGCCCCGCGTTGGTGCGGATGGACCGCCCGGATCGAGTTCCGTTGTCGCAGGCGCAGCAGCGGATGTGGTTCATCAACCAGTTCGACACGTCGTCACCCGCCTACAACATTCCGCTCGCGGTCCGCATGAAGGGCGCGGTCGACGTGTCCGCGTTGGAAACGGCCGTCGCCGACGTGGTCGCTCGACACGAGTCGCTGAGAACCGTGTTCCCGGTGGCCGACGAGATCCCGCATCAGAACGTTCTTCCCGTCGACTCGCCCGAAGTCGTCGCCGCGGCAGGGTCGTTGTCCGTGACCGACGTGGACGTTGCACAGGCGGCCGATCGCATCGCGTCCGATGCGGGTCTGGGTTTCGATGTGACGACGGATGTTCCGTTCCGTGCTCGGCTGTATCGGGTTGCGGTCGATGAGTTCGTGTTGGCGATCGTGGTGCATCACATTGCTGCCGACGGTGCGTCGATGGCGCCGTTGGCTGCTGATGTGATGGTGGCGTATTCGGCTCGGGTGAACGGTGAGTCGCCGTATTGGGAGCCGTTGCCGGTGCAGTATGCCGATTACACGTTGTGGCAGCGTGCGTTGCTCGGTGACGAGGACGATCCGGCGTCGGTGATGTCGTCGCAGTTGGCGTTCTGGTCGCGTGAGCTGGCCGATCTTCCGGATCTGCTGCCGCTGCCGATCGACCGCCCGCGCCCGCCTCAGCAATCGGTACTCGGTGCCACCACCGAGTTCGAAATTCCGAGCGATCTCCGACATGCGTTGGCGCAGTTGGCATCGGAGCATGACGCCACCCTGTTCATGGTCGTTCATTCGGCTCTCGCGCTGCTGCTGTCGCGGCTCAGTGGTACCGACGACATCGCCATCGGCACTCCGATCGCCGGTCGCGGCGAAGCAGGCCTCGACAAGCTCGTCGGCATGTTCGTCGGCACCCTCGTGCTGCGCACGGAGGTCTCACCGCACGTGAGCTTCACCGACCTGCTCGCACGCACGCGTGCCGCCGATCTCGCCGCGTTCGACAACACCGACGTACCGTTCGAGAAGCTCGTAGACACAGTGGCGACCACACGGTCGACCGACCATTCGCCGCTGTTCCAGGTACTGCTCGAGTTCCAGAACAACGAACGCGCGCACCTCGAACTGCCGGGCTTGGCAGTGTCCTTCGAGGAGATCCCGACGGGGACGACGAAGTTCGACCTGCAGTTGCGCGTCGACGAAGCGCCGACCGAAACCGGTGCTTCGCGCGCGAACTTCACGTACTCGACGGAACTGTTCGACGCGTCCACCGTCGACAGCTTCGTCGACAGGTTCCTGCGCCTTCTCCGATCGATCTGCGAGGCGCCGACGGCGTCGCTGCACGAACTCGAGATGCTGTCGGCAGCCGAACGCACCACCGTGCTCGAGACCTGGAACGCCACCGATCATCCACTGCCCGCCGCCGTCGGTGACGATCCGACGCTCGTGAGCCTCTTCGATCTGCAGGTCGCCCGAAGCCCGTACTCGATCGCCCTGGTGTTCGACGACGAGCACGTCACGTACCGCGAATTCGACGATCGCTCGAATCAGCTTGCGCGCCACCTCGTGTCGTTGGGCGTCGGCCCCGAGACGCACGTCGGTCTCGCTGTTCGCCGCTCGACCGATCTGCTCGTCGGAATGTATGCCATCCTCAAAGCCGGTGGTGCCTACGTACCGATCGACCCAGACCATCCGGTCGATCGTTCCGCGTACGTCATCGACAGCGCGGATCCGATCTGCATCGTCACGACCAGCCGTGACTGGATCAACGTTCCCGTCGAGACCCCCGTTCTCGCGCTGGACCTGATCGATGTCTCCGATCGCGACACAGCTGCACTGACGAATCGAGACCGCACCGCCGACCTCACCGGCGCCAACACCGCGTACGTCATCTACACGTCGGGGTCGACGGGCCGCCCGAAGGGCGTCGCCGTCACGCACGACGCGATTGCCAACCGTTTGCTGTGGATGCAGAACGAGTATCACCTCGAGCCGTCGGACAACGTGCTGCAGAAGACGCCTGCGACGTTCGACGTGTCGGTGTGGGAATTCTTCTGGCCGCTCCAGGTCGGCGCCAAGCTGGTCATCGCCGAGCCCGACGGTCACCGCGATCCGGGTTACCTGTCGCGGACGATCTCTCGCGAGCGCATCACGACCGTGCACTTCGTACCGTCGATGCTGTCGGTCTTCACCGAGGGGGCAGACGCCGACGACTGTGCATCGTTGCGCTTGGTCTTCTGCAGTGGCGAAGCATTGCCGCCCGCGACGGTGGCAGCGTTCTCGCAGTTCGCGAGCGCCGAGCTCCACAACCTCTACGGCCCGACCGAGGCAGCCGTCGACGTCACTCACTATCATTGCGCCGCAGACGATCTCACGGTCGTTCCGATCGGTTCACCGGTGTGGAACACGCAGGTGTACGTGCTCGACGGTTCGCTGAAGCCCGCACCGGTCGGATCGCCGGGTGAGTTGTATCTCGCCGGTGTCCAGCTCGCGCGTGGCTACGTCGGACGCGGCGACCTCACCGCGGACCGGTTCGTCGCCGATCCGTTCGGCAGCAGCGGATCTCGACTCTATCGAACCGGCGACCTCGTGCGGTGGCGTGCGGACGGCAATCTCGAGTACATCGGGCGCACCGATTTCCAGGTGAAGCTACGCGGGCTCCGCATCGAACTGCCCGAGATCGAGGCCGCTCTGCTGCGGCACGATACCGTGGCGCAGGCCGTCGCTCTGGTGCACAGCGATGCGGTGACGGGGGAGCACCTGCTCGCCTACGTCGTTCCGACCCGCGACACCGAGTTCGACGCCTCCGCGGTCACGGCAGCAGTCGCGACGTCGCTTCCGGCGTACATGGTCCCGTCGATCGTCGTCGAACTCGACGCATTCCCGCTCAATGCGAGCGGCAAGCTCGATCGTAAGTTGCTGCCGGAGCCCGAGTTCGGGACTCTCGACACCGACGTCGTCTCACCCGAGAATCCGATCGAGGAAATCATCGCGGCCGAGGTCGCCGACCTGCTCGGCGTGCCGATGGTGGGTGTGACGCACAACTTCTTCGAGGCCGGTGGCAACTCACTGGTCGCGATGAGGCTCGTCGCCCGAATCAATGCGTCGCTCGGATCGAATCTGACGGTGCGCGATCTGTTCGATGCGCCGACAGTGCGTGGTCTCGCTGCCGTCGTCGAGTCGCAGGAACATCGGACCGAAGCCCGTCCGGCGCTGGTACCGATGGAACGAGGCGATACGGTTCCGCTTTCCCTTGCACAGCAACGTATGTGGTTCATCAACCAGTACGACACGTCCTCGTCCGCGTACAACGTCGCCTTCGCGATGCGGATGACGGGAGCGCTGGACGTCGACGCGGTGCGCGCGGCCGTTGCCGACGTCGTCGAGCGGCACGAATCGCTGCGTACGGTGTTCCCGCTGACCGACGACGGACCGGTTCAGTCGATTCTCGAAGCCCACCAGGTGCTTTCGGACCTCGAGCCGGTGGACGCCGAGTCCGAGGACGACGCGCTGCGCATCGTCGCCGAGGTCACGAGCGAGGGCTTCGACGTCGCGGCGGCCGTTCCGGTGCGCGCACAGTTGCTGCGCCTCGGTCCCGACGAACACGTGTTGGCCTTCGTCGTCCACCATATTTCGTCCGACGGATTTTCCACCGCGCCGCTCGCGCGCGACCTCATCGTCGCGTACAGCGCCCGGGTACACGGCCATGCGCCGAACATCGAACCGCTCCCGGTCCAGTACGCCGACTACGCACTGTGGCAGCGCGCCTTCCTGGGGTCCGAAGAGGACCCGGAGTCGTTGATGTCGACTCAGTTGGCGTTCTGGGTGGACACGTTGTCCGGGGCGCCCGAGGTGCTCGAACTGCCGCTGGATCGTCCGCGGCCGAGTGACCCGTCGTTCCGTGGCGCGAAGCTCGGGTTCGATCTCGATGCCGAACTGCACGGTCGGATGGCGTCGCTCGCGTCGTCGCGTGACTCCAGCGTGTTCATGATCGTGCATGCGGCACTGGGCATTCTGTTGTCCGCGCTGTCGGGATCCGAGGACATCTCGGTCGGAACACCGATCTCCGGTCGCGGTGACGCGGCGCTCGACGACGTCGTCGGTATGTTCGTCAACACGCTGGTGTTGCGCACCCGGATCGAGTCGTCCACCTCGTTCCAGGACCTGCTCGACGCCGTGCGCAGCACGGACCTCGAGGCGTTCACGCACGCCGACGTGCCGTTCGAGCGCGTCGTGGACCGCCTCGATCCGGTGCGTACGCCCGCGTACACGCCGCTGTTCCAGGTGATGCTCGAGTTCCAGCACACCGCACGCCCCAACATCACACTGCCGAATCTCGATGTCGAAGCCATGGATCTCGTCGACGACATCGCGAACTTCGATCTGCAGCTGACCATTTCGGAGGCGTTCGACGTCTCGGGCCAGCCGGCGGGAATCACGGCGTCGTTCCGTTATGCGACGGACCTGTTCGACGAGGCTTCGGTCGCCGAGTTCGCGACCCGGTACGAGTCGGTGCTTCGCGCTTTCACCGCCGACCCCGCCGTGGCCGTGGGCGACATCGACATGCTGACCGTCGCCGAGCGCACCGCGCTGGCTCCCGTACGCGGTGCGGCGGCGTTGCCCGAGCGATTGCTCCCCGACATCCTGACCGACGCCGTCTCTGCGGCCGGGACGGACACTGCAGCAATCGAATTCGAGGACGTCGTCGTGTCCTACGGCGAACTCGACGCTCGCTCCTCACAACTGGCCCGCCTTCTGATCGATCGCGGCGTCGGTCCGGACACGTTCGTCGCACTCGCGCTGCCGCGCTCGGTCGACACCATCGTCGCGATGTGGGCGACGGCGAAAGCAGGTGCCGCGTTCCTGCCCGTCGACCCGACGTATCCGACGGACCGTATCCGTCACATGCTCGTCGACTCCGCGGCGCCCATCGGACTCACGACACCCGAACATGCCGACGCGCTCGGTGAACTGACGTCGGCCGACGACACGCACCGCACCACGTGGCTCGTCCTCGGCGACGACGAGTCGACCGCCGACGTCTCGGCCCGGTCGACGGCGCCCGTCGTCGACGCGGACCGCACGAGACCACTCCGACTCGACGACGCCGCGTACCTCATCTACACCTCGGGATCGACCGGCGTGCCCAAGGGCGTCGTCGTCACTCACCGTGGACTCGCCAACCTCGCGGCAGAGGAGAACCGGCGATTCCGCGTCGTTCCCGGTTCTCGGACGCTCGCGTTCGCATCGCCGAGTTTCGACGCGTCGATTCTCGAATTCATGCTGGCCTTCGGTAGCGCCGCAACGATGGTCGTCGCACCGCCGAGTCTCTACGGTGGACCCGAACTGTCACGGTTGTTGGACGACAAGAGGGTCACACACGCGTTCGTCACGCCTGCCGCCCTCGCGTCGGTCGATCCGACCGGCCTCCGGCATCTCGACGTCATCGCCACGGGCGGCGACGCGTGCTCACCGGAACTGGTGGAGCGGTGGGCGCCCGGCCGGTCGATGTTCAACGCGTACGGGCCGACCGAGGGCACGATCTTCTCGTCGATCTCCGACGAGCTGCATCCCGGTATGCCCGTCGACATCGGCGCTCCGACCATCGGATTCGCCGAGGTGGTGCTCGATCGGCGGATGAATCCGGTTCCGGTCGGGGTGCCCGGCGAGCTGTACCTCGCCGGGCCTGCGCTGGCACGCGGCTATCACGGCCGACAGGTGTTGACGAGCGAGCGGTTCGTCGCGAATCCGTTCGCGACCGACGGCTCTCGGATGTACCGGACGGGCGACGTCGTGCGGTGGACGCGATCCGGCGCGCTCGAGTTCGTCGGTCGCAGCGACTCCCAGGTCAAGGTGCGCGGATTCCGCATCGAACTCGGTGAGATCGACAGCGTGCTGGCTACGCATCCGACGGTCGATTTCGTGACGACGGTCGGAGCGACGGGCCCGGCGGGCAACACCATTCTGGTGGCGTACGTCCTGCCTACTGACGGTGCATCGGTCGACACCCGCGTTCTGCGCGATCACGTCGCCGAATCACTTCCGAGCCACATGATTCCGGCCGCATTCGTCGAACTCGAGTCGATTCCGCTGACGCCCGCGGGCAAGTTGGATCGGCGGGCACTGCCCGCGCCGACGTTCGACACGCGTTCCGAATCCTCACGTGAGGCGAGCACTCCCGTCGAGAAGCATCTCGCCGAACTGTTCGCAGAGGTGCTGCGTCTCGATCATGTAGGCATCGACGAGTCGTTCTTCGCGCTCGGTGGCGACAGCATCATGTCGATCCAGCTCGTGTCGCGTGCGAAAGCTGCGGGCATCGTCCTGTCTCCGCGAGACGTGTTCGAGCGCAAGACCGTTGCAGCGCTCGCCGAAGTCGCCCTGTCCGGTGCGGACGAGGCCGTCGCGGTCCTCGAGGAGCTCCCCGGCGGAGGCGTCGGCGACGTACCGCTCACACCGATCGTCTCCTGGATGATCGAACGCACACCGGTTTTCGACCGACACACCCAGACTGCGTTGCTGACGCTGCCTCGAGGAATCGATCGCGTCACGCTCGAAGGAACGATCCAGGCGATCGTCGACCACCACGACATGCTGCGCGGCCGCCTCCGTGAGATCGACGGTGCGTGGACCATGGACGTGCAGCCGGTGGGATCGGTGACCGCCGCGGACATTCTGCACCATGCGGACGTGGAATCGACAACGTTTGCAGCCGAACTGGATCGGGCGGCACACCTGCTCGATCCGGCCGCCGGTTCGATGATTCGTTTCGTCTGGTTGGATTCCGCCGAACCCCGGCTGCTGATCGTCGCGCATCACCTCGTCGTCGACGGTGTGTCGTGGCGAATCCTGGTGCCCGACATGGGGACTGCGTGGTCGCAGATCGTTGCGGGCGAGACGCCGACGCTTCTTCCGGTGGGAACGTCGATGCGCCGGTGGGCGCACGGTCTCGTCGAGGTCAGCGTCGATCGTCGATGCGAGCTCGACCTGTGGCAGCACACGCTGTCGGGCCAGGATCCGCTCGTCGGATCGCGTCCGTTGGACTCCACGGTCGACGTCCACGACACGGTCGACAAGGTCGAAGTCGAACTTCCGACCGACGTCACCGACGACCTGCTGACGACCATCCCCGAAGCGTTCCACGGCAGCGTCAACGACGGGCTGATGGCGGCGCTCGCGCTCGCGGTGGCCGCATGGCGTCGAGATCGCGGCATCGAGACACCCGATTCGCTGATCAGCCTCGAGGGCCACGGCCGTGAGGATCAGGTCGTGCCCGGTGCGGACCTGGCCAGGACCGTCGGCTGGTTCACCACGATCTTCCCGGTCCGAATCGCGATGACGGACATCGACATCGACGACGCGTTGGACGGAGGCGCGGATGCGGGCCGACTGATCAAGGCCGTCAAGGAGAGGCTGCTCGCCGTACCCGATCACGGAATCGGATACGGCATGCTTCGCTACCTCGACGAGGAGTCCGCCGCGGCCCTGTCCAGTTACGCGGCGCCGCAGATCAGCTTCAACTATCTCGGCCGCTACAGCTCGGCGGTCCCAGAAAACCTGCGCGACGTCGGTTGGTTGCCGGTGGACAGCGACGAGATCGGCGACGTCCAGAATCCCGAATTGCCCGTCGCCGCGGCCCTGGACATCAACGCGGTCACGACGACGACCCACGACGGCGAGGCACGCCTGAAGGCAACGTTCGCCTTCCCGACCGGGGTGTTGGAACGCGACGACGTCGACAGCCTCGGTGCGCTGTGGGTGCGTGCGCTGACGGCGTTCGCGCACCACGCGCGTCGTACGGGTTCCGGCGGATTCACGCCGTCCGATCTCGACCTCGTCCAGCTCGACCAGGCTGCCATCGACGACGTGGAGGCGCGCTATCCGGGAGCGGTCGACATCTGGTCGATGTCCCCGCTGCAGGCAGGTCTGCTGTTCCACGCCGAACTGTCCGACCAGTCCGTGGATGCCTACCTGGTGCAGTTGATCATGACGCTGACGGGGTCGGTCGACGAGGCACGCTTCCGTGCGGCGACACGGAAGCTTCTCGATCGGCACGCGAACCTGCGTACTGCGTTCGTGCACAACATCGAGGGCGATTCGGTGCAGGTCGTCTCCGGACGCGTCGACGTGCCGTGGACGTCGATCGATCTGACCTCGTTGCCCGACGACGAACGCGACGCCGAACTCGATCGCCTTCTGGCGGCCGATCGCGGACGGCGTTTCAACATGGCCGAAGCACCGCTCCTGCGGTTCATGCTCATCGCGGTCACCGAGACGGAGTGGCGTCTGGTTCTCACCAACCACCACATTCTGATCGACGGCTGGTCGACGCCGCTGCTGGTGCGAGAACTGTTGACGCTGTACGCAACCGACGGCGACGACTCCGTGCTTCCGAGGGTGCCCGCGTACCGCGAGTATCTGACGTGGATGAGTCGCCGGAACACCGAGGCCGCCCGTGACGCATGGCGTTCCGCGTTGGCAGGGCTGTCCGAGCCGACGCTGCTCACCCCCGTCGAGAGCCGCAGGCAGGAATCGACTCTCGCCGCGCGCAAGCTGACCTCCCTGACGACGGAGGACACCGAACGACTCAGGACGTTCGCGCGAGTCCACGGTGTCACCCTGAACACCCTGGTCCAGGCGGCATGGGGAACCGTCCTCGCGTCGCTGACGGGGCGCGACGACGTCCTCTTCGGCGCGACGGTCTCGGGCCGGCCACCGGAAATCAACGACATCGAGTCCATGGTCGGTCTCTTCATCAACACGCTGCCGGTCCGCGTCACGATCGATCCGCGAGAAAGCCTTGGAGACTTCATCTCTCGGCTGCAGAACGAACAGGCGAGCCTGCTCGATCACCACTATCTCGGCCTGACCGAGATTCAGCGCATCGTCGGACCCGTCGTCGCATTCGATTCGCTGACGGTGTTCGAGTCCTACCCGATGGACCGCGCAGGCCTGACGACCGAGACCGACATCGTCGGGATGCGCGTCGCGAACATCGTCGACGGCAGCGATACCGCGCAGTATCCGATGACGCTCGTGGCCATGGTGGACGATCGCCTGCACATCGAGGCGAAGTATCTGCCGGAACTGTTCGCATCGTCGGCAGTCGACGCCATCGTCGGTCGCATCGGACGCGTGATGCATGCATTCGCCACGACACCCGACCTGCTGATGGGCAAGCTCGATCTGCTGTCGGAGTCCGAGCGTGCGGCTCTGGTGCCGGTGCGGGGTGGCCTGCCGGTCACGGAGCGGTTGTTGCCGGAGATTCTGTGCGGTGCGGTCGATGTCGCGGGCGTCGACGCGGCGGCGCTCGTGTCGAGTGACAGGACGATGTCGTACGGGGAGTTGGATGCGGCGTCGACGCGGTTGGCGCGTCTGTTGATTTCGCGTGGTGTGGGTCCTGGTTCGTTCGTGGCGTTGGCGTTGTCGCGGTCGGTCGAGTCGGTCGTGTCGGTGTGGGCGGTGGCGAAGGCCGGTGCTGCGTTCCTGCCGGTGGATCCGTCGTATCCGGTGGACCGGATCGCGCACATGCTCACCGACTCCGGTGTCGGCGTGGGCGTTACCGTGTCGGCACATCGCTCCGTGTTGGGCGACGCCGCGACGACAGTCGACTGGGTATTCCTCGACGACAACGAGATCGGGGCGACGCTCGCAGCGTTGCCCGACACCCCGGTCACCGACGCCGACAGGACCTGCCGACTCCGGCCGTCCCACGCTGCGTATCTCATCTACACGTCCGGTTCGACGGGTGTGCCGAAGGGCGTCGTCGTGACGCACACGGGCCTGAAGAACTTCGCCGAGGAGGAGCGCAGGCGCTTCGAGGTCACGGCCGATTCTCGGGTGCTGGCGTTCGCGTCCCCGAGCTTCGACGCCAGTGTGCTCGAGCTGCTGTTCGCCTACGGCAGCGGAGCGACGCTGGTCGTCGCGCCGACCGACGTGTACGGCGGCGCGGAACTGGCGTCGTTCGTGGCGGAACACCGTGTGACGCATGCGTTCATCACGCCTGCCGCGTTGGCGTCGGTGGATCCGACGGGCCTGGACGAGCTGAGAGTCGTCGCGACCGGCGGTGAAGCGTGCGGTCCCGAACTGGTCGAGCGGTGGGCGCCGGGCCGAAAGATGTTCAACGCCTACGGACCTACCGAGGCGACGGTCGTCGCTGTTCTCAGCAACGAGATGCACCCCGGTGTCCCGGTGGAGATCGGAAGCCCCGTCCTCGGGTCCGCGGTCGTCGTCCTCGATGCGCGACTGCAGCCGGTTCCGGTCGGAGTCGCGGGTGAGTTGTACCTTGCCGGACCAGGATTGGCTCGCGGGTACCACGATCGCGCCGTACTCACATCCGAACGATTCGTCGCGGCACCGTTCGGTGTACCGGGCGAACGGATGTACCGCACCGGAGACGTGGTGCGGTGGAACGATTCCGGCGCGCTCGAATACGTCGGCCGCTCCGACTTCCAGGTCAAGATTCGCGGATTCCGCATCGAGCTGGGCGAGATCGATGCGGTCATCGCCACGGTTCCCGGTGTGGAATTCGTTGCCACACTCGGCGTTCCGGGGCCCGCCGGTTCGACCGTGCTCGTGTCGTACCTGATGCCGGTGCCGGGTGCCGTGATCGACGTCGACGACGTGCGTGTGAAGGCCGCCTCGGCGTTGCCGTCGCACATGGTTCCGTCGGCGTTCGTGCTGCTCGACGCCATTCCACTGACCCCTGCCGGCAAGCTCGATCGCCGGGCGCTGCCCACACCGGATCTGCGCAGCGGGGGAGAGCGTCGCGAACCTGTCTCCGACGCCGAGATCACCGTCGCTCAGGTGTTCGGCGAGGTGCTGGGTATCGACGACGTCGGACTCGACGACAACTTCTTCGACCTCGGCGGCGATTCGCTGAGTGCGACGCGTGTGACGGCGCGAGTCAACAGTGCGCTCGGCACGAACGTCAGCGTGCGCGCGCTGTTCGAGGCCCCGACCGTCGAGATGTTGGCGGCACGGACGGGCCGACTCGCCGCGGTCGACTCGAGGCCGGCGCTGGTTCCGATGACCCGTCCGGATCGAATTCCGTTGTCGCAGGCGCAGCAGCGGATGTGGTTCATCAACCAGTTCGACACGTCGTCGCCTGCGTACAACATTCCGCTTGCGGTGCGACTGACAGGCGTCGTGGATGTCGACGCCTTGAACGCGGCCATCGCCGATGTCCTCGTGCGTCACGAGTCGTTGCGCACGACGTTCCCGTCGGACGGCGAGGCTCCGCGTCAATCGATCCACGACGCGCGGTCGAAGCTCGTGTCGCTCGTGCCCGTGGACGTGGAGGCGTCGACGTTGTTCGAGCGCATCGCGTCCGATGCGGGTCTCGGTTTCGATGTGACGGTGGATGTTCCGTTCCGCGCTCGGTTGTATCGGGTTGCGGTCGATGAGTTCGTGTTGGCGATCGTGGTGCATCACATTGCTGCCGACGGTGCGTCGATGGCGCCGTTGGCTGCTGATGTGATGGTGGCGTATTCGGCTCGGGTGAACGGTGAGTCGCCGTATTGGGAGCCGTTGCCGGTGCAGTATGCCGATTACACGTTGTGGCAGCGTGCGTTGCTCGGTGACGAGGACGATCCGGCGTCGGTGATGTCGTCGCAGTTGGCGTTCTGGTCGCGTGAGCTGGCCGATCTTCCGGATCTGCTGCCGTTGCCCACGGATCGGCCGCGGCCCGCGCAGCAGTCGATGCGCGGCGCCACGGTGAAGTTCGAATTCGCGCCGTCGGTGCACCGCGCGTTGATCGACATTGCGAGAGAGGCGCATTCGACGGTGTTCATGGCGGTACACGCCGCGTGGGCACTGTTGATGGCCAGATTGAGCGGTACCGAGGACATCGCCGTCGGTACGCCGATCGCCGGTCGCGGAGAAGCAGGACTGGACAAGCTCGTCGGCATGTTCGTCGGCACCCTCGTGCTGCGCACGGAGGTCTCACCGCACGTGAGCTTCACCGACCTGCTCGCACGGACGCGTGCCGCCGATCTCGCCGCGTTCGACAATACCGACGTACCGTTCGAGCGACTGGTCGACGAACTGGCACCGCTGCGCACGACGGATCGCTCGCCGCTGTTCCAGGTATTGATCGAGTTCCAGAACAACGAACGGCCGCACCTCGAATTGCCCGAACTCGTCGTCACCGCGCTCGACTTCGACGCTGCCGTCGCGAAGTTCGATCTGCAGCTGACGATGTCGGAGAACGTCGACGAATCCGGTGCTCCCGCAGGCATGTCGGCGGCGATCACGTACGCCACCGATCTGTTCGACGAGTCGACGGTACGCATGTTCGCGGACCGGTTCTCCGCCATCGTCGAGGCCGTCACCGCCGACCCGAACTGCATCGTCGGTGACGTCGACATCGTCAGCCCCGCCGAAGTCACGGCGATGCAGTCCACGTGGAACCATGCGGGTCGCACGCCGTCCGAGGACACGCTCACCAGCCGATTCGAAACGGCTGCAGCCCGTTTCGCCGACACCGTCGCCGTCGTCGACGGCACGTCGACCTACACGTACGCAGACCTGGACGCACGCGCGAATCGGCTTGCGCGACATCTGGTCTCCGTCGGCGTCGGACCCGAGACACTCGTCGCGGTGGCGATGCCGCGCACCGCCGACCTCGTCGTGGTGCTGCTCGCAGTACTGAAGGCGGGCGGCGGCTACCTCCCGGTCGACGTCACCTATCCGGCGGACCGGCTGGCGTTCATGCTCGACGACGCCAGCCCGGTGTGCGTCGTCTCCACGACGGCGGACATCGGATCGGTGCCGACCGACGGCATCACCTCGGTGCTCGTCGACGACCCGGAGACCGCGTCCGCACTGGAGCGGCTGTCGTCCGACGTGCTCGGCGACGAGGATCGCCTCGGCAAAGCGTCCGCGGACTCGATCGCCTACGTCATCTACACGTCCGGAAGCACCGGACGCCCCAAGGGTGTTCAGGTCACGCACACGACGGTCGCGACGCTGTTCGAGAACACGATCGACAAGTTCGGCTTCGACGACACCGACGTGTGGACAATGTTCCACTCGTACGCGTTCGACTTCTCGGTGTGGGAGCTGTGGGGACCGCTGCTGTACGGCGGCAAGCTCGTCATCGTCGACTACTACACGGCTCGCTCGCCGGAGAAGTTCCGCGAACTGCTGGTCTCCGAACAGGTCACGGTGCTCAACCAGACACCGACGGCGTTCTACCAATTCGCCGAGGCCGACCGAGTCGCACCCGCCGAGGCAGGCCGACTTGCGTTGCGCTACATCGTCTTCGGCGGTGAGGCCCTCGACCTGGCCCAGCTCGGTCGGTGGTATGCACGTCACGACGAGAATGCTCCGACCCTCGTCAACATGTACGGCATCACCGAGACGACGGTGCACGTCAGCTACCTGCCGTTGACCGCGGACTTCGCCGCGTCGGCGTCCGCGAGCGTCATCGGGCAGGCTCTACCGGGGCTGACCGTGTCGGTTCGCGACCACCGCCTGCGGCTCGTTCCGCCGGGTGTCACGGGTGAGATGTACGTCTCGGGTGCACAGCTCTCCCGCGGTTACCTCGGCCGCACCGCGCTGACGTCGACCCGTTTCGTCGCCGATCCGGAGTCCGCCACCGGTACGCGCATGTACCGCACCGGCGACACCGCGCGCTGGAACCGTGACGGGAGCCTCGAATACCTCGGCCGCAGCGACACACAGATCCAGTTGCACGGATTCCGCATCGAACTCGGTGAGATCGAGTCGGCGCTGTCGAACTTCGACGGGGTGGCCCAGGCGGTCGTGACGGTCCGTGACGACGGGGCAGGAGATCGACTCGTCGGCTACGTCGTGCCCGAATCGGGCCGCACCGTCGAACCGTCGGCCGTGCTCGAGTTCGTCGGCGCGACGCTTACGTCCTACATGGTTCCCGCGGCGCTCCTCGTGATCGACGAGCTGCCGCTCACCGCCAACGGCAAGCTCGACCGTCGCGCACTGCCTGCCCCGGACTTCGCGTCGCGTGTCACGCAGAGCCGAGCGCCGGCTACCCCGATCGAGGAGCGGCTCGCATCGCTGTTCGCCGAGGTGCTCGGTCTCGACGCGGTCGGCGTCGACGACTCGTTCTTCGCGCTCGGCGGCGACAGCATCATGTCGATCCAGTTGGTGTCGCGTGCGAAGGCGGCCGGACTGGTCATCGCGCCGCGGGACATCTTCGAGCGCAAGACCGTCGCGTCGCTCGCCGAGGTCGCCAAGTTCGGCAGCGCCACCGACGTCGTCGTGCTCGAGGAACTTCCGGGCGGGGGAGTCGGCGACCTGCCGCTCACTCCGATCGTGCAGTGGATGCTGGGGCGGAGCGAGCACTTCGGTCGCTACACGCAGACGGCCTTGCTGCAGCTGCCGCCGTCGATCGACTCCGACGTGTTGGATCGCACCGTGCAAGCGGTGCTCGACCGCCACGACATGCTGCGAGCGAGGTTGTACCGCAACGAAATCGGAGACTGGACCGAAACGGTCGCTCCGGCAGGAACGATCACCGCTGCATCGGTGATCCACCGCGTCGTCGTGGACACCGTCGTCGGCGACGAGTTCTCCGCCGTCGCCGCGCGCGAACTCGACGCCGCCGCTGACCGCCTCGACCCCGCCGACGGACGAATGATCCAGATGGTCTGGTTCGCCACGGAATCGGGCGCGGGCCGTCTGCTGATCGTCGCTCACCACCTGGTGATCGACGGCGTCTCCTGGCGGATCCTGGTGCCCGACCTCGCCACGGCGTGGGCACGGATCGTGGCAGGAGAGAATCCCGATCTGGCCGAGACGGGGACATCGATGCGGCGCTGGGCCACCGGTCTCGCCGAGGTCGCCGAACGTCGCGTATCCGAGCTCCCGCTGTGGACTCGAATTCTGACCGGTGACGACCCGCTCATCGGCACGCGGGCGCTCGATCCGGCGGTCGACGTCGACGCCACCGTCGATCGTGTGAAGGCGTCGCTGCCCGTCGAGGTCACCGAACATCTGCTGACGACGCTGCCCGAGGCATTCCACGGCAGCGTGAGCGACGGGCTGCTGACCGGTCTGGCGTTGGCGTTGACCGCGTGGCGCCGCGAACGCGGTGCGGACGTCGACGACGCCCTCGTGAGCCTCGAGGGCCACGGGCGTGAGGAAGGCGTCGTTCCCGGCGCGGACCTCGGCCGCACGATCGGGTGGTTCACGACCATCTTCCCGGTTCGGCTCGACCTCGCCGGCATCGATGTCGCCGACGCGTTCGTCGCGGGTAGTTCCGCCGGCGACGCGATCAAGTCGATCAAGGAACAGCTGGTCGGCATCCCGGACCACGGCATCGGCTTCGGCCTGCTGCGCTACCTGACCGATCAGGGCGGGCAGGCACTGGGC
>NZ_JAAFYV010000029.1:0-72556 GCF_011770055.1 Rhodococcus sp. B10
CTTCTAATCCCTTGGTCGCAGGTTCGAATCCTGCCGGGGGCACCAGGTCAGAGCGGGTTTCACCGGTATCGAACGGGTGGTCGTGCAGCAAACGTGCAGCACGACCACTCGAAATTCACATCCACCGCGGCACCGACATCACTCCGCGCATAGTTCCTCAGCGTCGCCCGCACACACGCGTGCGCGATCGCAGTCTGCGGATCGTCCGGGTTGCCGCCCTCATCTCGAATCGCCTCGCGCTCGATCTCGTCCATAGCCATTCAGACGGCTCACCGCGCCGTCCGGTTCCAGGGGAGAACCATGTCTCGAACCACTGCACTCGTGACGGCCCGCCGCGGCACCGTCGCCCTGTCCATCATCAGCTTCGCGATCTCATACATCGCCCTCGCCGACCTCGCGCACATCGCCGGACTCGGGCCGCAGGCCTACCTGTGGCCGGTCATGATCGACGGCACCATCGTCGTCGGCACGGTCGCCGTGTTCGCCGCACCAGACTGGCATTCGTGGCCGCTGCTCGTCGCCGCCGCCGCGGTGTCGGTCGTCGGCAACGGCATCCACGCCTGGGTCACGCAGTCGACGTGGATCGCGGTTGGTGTCGCACTGACTCCGCCGATCTTCCTGCTGTGGGTGACCCATCTGACGGTTCGGCTCGGGAGGCTACCGGCGGATCGAACCGCGGCAGCCGAGCGAGAGGAACCCGCCGAGACGCCGACAGACTCGCCCATGAAGGGAGACCCTGAGCGACGCCGGCTCGCGCTGCAGCTCGTCGCAGAGGGCGACATGTCGCTACGAGAAATCGCGAGCCAGCTCGGCGTCTCCGACACCACCGTCCGACGATGGCGTGACGCGGCCACCGAAGCCGACAGCACTGCAGAGAACGAAGCCTTGAGTCTGGTAGGAGTTAGCTCATGAAACGGACACTCATCGTCGGCGCGGCCGCCGCGATCCTACTCGCAGGATGCTCGTCGAACGAGGAGCCCGCTGCCGCCGAGCAGACCACACAGGACTCGACTACTGCATCGGCCACCACCACGGCAGCCACAACCACAGCGTCGGAAGAAGGCGGTGACTATCCGATCATCGGGGAGGAAGCGCGTAGCGAAGGCATCGTGATCACAGTCCACTCGGTCATCGAATCGCCGACCATCTCGTTCAACGATTCCGGCTACAGCGGCAGCTACGCAGAGTTCACGCAGAAGCCGGCGCGCGCGGGCGGCAAATTCTTCGTCGTAGACACGACCGTCCTGAACGACGGACTCGAGCCCATCGACCTCACCTGTTCCTTCCCCATCCAGAACACCCTCACCACCGACGGGCAGCGTCAATACACGACCGTCGACGAGCAGTACAACATCGAAGGAAACCCCGGCTGCAACGACATGCTGCAGCCTGGCTTCGACAGCCCGATGAAGTTCGTCTACGAGGTTCCGGCCGCGGCGCAGGCGGTCGCGTTCGGGTTCGCCGACTCGAAGAACGCGTACGACAAGCCCACCTACGTCGAGCTCGTCACCGAGTAGACCCACCGTCGAGAAACGCGAAAAGCGCCCCACCTCTGTTGAGGTGGGGCGCTTCGTACATGTGTTCGATTGATGGTAGGTTCTCGCTTGCGGGGCTCGGTAGGGAAGACCGGGTCCCGCTTTTCATCTCCACGGGAGGGTTCGGGTGGACCACAATTCGCTGCGCCGGACCCAGCACGGCTGGACGGAGGATGCTCCGACACTCTGCCCTCTGGGGCATCAGCTCGGCCCGAACCGGATGCTCGTTGGCTCCCGCAACTGCCAGTGCGGAACTATGCATCGCACCCACACCTGCCGCGAATGCGACCAGATTGTCTACACCCCGCCGCTCACCGCGGACTGTGTGCCTTCAGACGGGGGACGATCCACCTTCTCGTGGAGCCGCGAAGCCGTCACGACGCAGCCCGCAGCGGAGGAAGCGTAGGAATCCGGATGCTCGCCGCAACGGAATGCGACGTGTGCTGATTGTTCGGAATCCGCCTACGCCCATAGTGCCGGTACGTCGTCGACGAGTCCTTGTGCCCCAGCGAGAGCGCGACGTTTTCGAGCGGCTCCCCGTTCTCCAGCGAGGTCACAGCAAAAGTGTGGCGCAGGGTGTGCGGGGTGATGTGCTGCTCGATGCCCGCCCTCTTGCCGAGCCTCGTCATGATTCGGGCTGCCGAGGCGCGTGTCATCCGCGACCCGTCCCGGCGCAGGAAAAGGGGGCCGGTGGTGCGCCCGTCGACGATGCGGTCGACGGCCTGAACGACCGCGGGTGGCTGCGGCACCGACATCGTTTCGCCGCCCTTCGTGACGAACACGAACATGCGGTACGCCTGATCGACAACGGTCGAGGTTTCGACGTCGAGGCTGCAGGCCGGAGTGACCCTGAGTCCGCACATGCCCATCGTCAGGATGAGCGCGTACTCGGTTGGCTTCGATTCTGCGGCAGCCCACGCCAACCGTTCGTAGTCACGCGGGGTCAGCGCCTTGTGCACCGCGCTGGTTGGTGGTCGCTTCGGTAAGCGCAGCTTCGTTGTCGGGTTCTTCTGCATGAGCCCGTCGTCGACGGCCAGGTCGAAGAACTGCCGGATCGTGCCGATGCGATGGATGATCGTGTTCGCCGAGTTGCCGCGCTCCTCCGCGAGGTGCCGCATGAACATCTCAAGATGGATGCGGTGCACCGCAAACATCTCGAGATTGTGGGCGGTGCACCACTGCGAGAGGACGTCGATGTCGTTGCGGTACGCGATCCGCGTGTTCTCCGAATCCCACCGGTGGAGAAACGCTTCGATGTAGAACTCGCGGTCAATCGAGGAAAACTCCCCGGACGCAGGCATGGCTGTAACGTGTAGCGCGGTCATTCACTTCTCCAGGTGCATTCTGGTGGTGGATGGCAAGGCCTCGATCGGTGTTGGTAGCACCGGCCGAGGCCGCCCATTTCAGATCACACAGGGTACACCCGGGCTCCGACACACCCCGGAAAGCTACTCCGCCGCAGACGGTCCCGGCGCGGTAGCCGACTCGTCGTAGATCAGCTCGTCCTTGCCCTCGTACCGGAACGCGCGCCGGCCGTCAGCCGTCGTGACGTACCCGGGCTGGCCCTCGTCTGCGGGTGGTCGGAACGTGAAGTCCTGCTCGTCAGCCATGCCGCCCAGTATCCCAGTTGGACCTCGAACAGCAGAAAACCCCGACTCGCAGGGGGCGGGGTCTGTCTGGTCTCGCGAGCGCTACGGCTTCATCGCATCGTGCAACGAGTTGAACCGCTTCAGGATCATCCCGCACATCAACAACAGATGCGCCATCGCGGCAGCCACCAAGCCCACCGTGACCGCGGCGAAGATTTGGAATGGTGTCGTGAACAAGGTCGCGCTCGTGAGGATGCCGGTGAGGACGATACCGATCAAAACGGTGTAGTTGATATTTACACGCAACTCCTCCACCAGCATCACGATGATCGGGTCGGCCGATTGGATCGGATCTCGGCGGATCTGCAGGCTTTTGTCGAAAACGCTGAATGACAGATTGAAGATAAGGCCGGTCAGCACCGCGACACCCGCAAGTAGATTAGCGGGATCGACGCTAGGTACGCCGATCACAGCCGCGAGCACGCCCACCAGGCCTGGGACTACGTACAGCCACCCGTAGTCGCCAGCCGCGACCCTCCATGAAGAACCTCCGAGCGTTCGAATCTGCTCAGAAACGACACTAGCTGGAAGCAGCTTCATTAGGCACCGTCCAGTTCGCCGCAGTTGTTTGTTCTACGTTGCGCAGGTCGACCGCATCGTCCATCGCTTCGACCTCCAAGTTGCCCAAGCCCACGCCCTGTCGTACATCTTCCACGATCTGGCCCGCGGTTGCATAGAACTCCGCGTCGGTCGGACTGCCGGACATCGAAGCGCGCTCCACAGGAAACGAGATCGAGGAGACCTTGTTCTCGCCCACGTTGATCTTTCTACCGCTGCCACGTCGATCAGGGTTCGCGACTGTGGCGACGACCCATGTGTCGTCGTCGATGTCGGATCCGACCCCGTATTTATCTGCGATCTCATGTGGCTTCTTGCCGGTGATGGTGCTGTACGGCCCGAGGCCTCCGCGTCGGCTGATCTTGAGAATCTTCGATAGCGGTACAGATTTGCCGCCGGTGGGCGCGTTATCTGCGACCTCGCCGGGAATGAGTGTTCTGAACTCCAAGGCTTGAGTTGTCATGGCTGCGAATGTTTCGCCCCATGCTTGCGCATCCTGAATCGGCTTCACGGATACGGTGACGTTCTCGACGTTAGCCCTGATTCCCTGCTGCAGAACCTCACTGATCAGCGATGCCATGCCGAAGCTCCCGACTCCTTCGATGAGCAGTATGCCTGCCCGGGCAGTGGGAGCCGCAGCGAATACCGCCCGTAGTTCGAACCATTCTGTATCGCGATGATCACGTTGAGCAGGGACATCGAGTGCAGCAAGTTTCAGCATGCTGTTGTAGCCCGAAACTCCCAAGCTGCAGGTCACTTCCACCTGACGGTTCGCGGCGCGCACGTTCAGGTAGTCGATCTGACGTCCTGACTCTTCGTCTGCTCGACGACGTGGTTCTTGCTCGTGGCTGAGGGTGACGAAGGTGTCCGTGACCGCCTGCAGAGCCGAAATCTCAGTCAGTGAAATGTCACCCATGCGACGCGGTGATTTGCGATCTCCCGTCGGTGTCACGGAGACCACATACGGCGTTATCTGATACTCGGCCATCGTGTGATGCTAGCCGGTCGGTTTTCACGCCCCGGACCAACCCGGCTGCGCAGGTGACACTGTCGGCGATGGGTACAAATCTCGTATTATGCGCCGCTTCTCGCGGGTCATTCGATGCGCGCACAGACCGGGCTGTACGGCACAATGCTCGCCATGACCAGTCGCCGTGAAGCGATCTTGTTCGGCGTCATCATCGCCGGATGCCTCGGCATGTACTTCCTCTACCCGTGGGACACCGTCGAACCGGGCCCAGTGAACTCGGCCATCGTTGTCTCCGCGTACACCAACCGCGCTGACCAATGCATCCCAGCGGGCAGCGACCTCCAGGCAGGAACACCAGTCACGGTGTCGACCGACAACGGTCCACACTGGACCACGCAACTACTCGCGGGCTTCGAGGTCGAGGACACCTGTGCGATGCCATTCATTCTGCCCGTCATCGAACAGGCGGGGAGCTACAGCGTTTCGATACCGTCCCGCGGACTCGGCGTCCGCTCCGACGTCGAGCTGAACGAGGGATCGACCTTCATGCTCGATTGACTCCTCCGGTACGGCATTGACTCCTCCGGTACGGCACAATGCGTGGGTGCCCCGAACCCCGAGCGCCAAGATCACGCTGGCCGCGACCGTCGGAGTGATCCTGGCCCTGACCGCAATTCCAGTCTTGCGACTTACCGGGGCAGACACCGCTCTACGGCTCCCGATCCTCGCCGCGATCGCACTGGTCACCATCGTCACCGTTGTGAAGGACCGAGGGACCACACTTCGGCCGGGCGTAATTGTGGCCTTGGGCATGTTCATAGTCTCTGGCAGCATCGCCAACCTGCGGGCAAACGATTCCTACCAGTGGCTGACGTTGGCAGCGTTTGCAGGGATCGCAATCGCAGGCTTGGTACTCGGCGCTTCCGTACGCGCCCATGGGGTCGAGCGCCCGGTGTTTCGGTGGGTCATCGGTGTTGCAGCGGCGCAATCGCTGTACGCCATTTACGAGGTGGTCAGCGGGGCTGAACCGCTGTGGCGCGGGGCGAACATCAGACGTGACGGAGAGTCGATTCGGCTGCAGTCGACCTTGATCGACGGGTTCGAACGCGCCCAAGGGACACTTGGGCACCCACTCGTCCTGGCAGCTCTGGCACTGATCGCCGTGTCCATGATCGTCGCGACGGACGCGGTAGCGAAGGCCCACTATCGTGTCGCCCTGATCGTGCTCCTCGCCGGAGGGATCGTGGCTTCAGGCAGTCGTAACGCCGTCCTCGTTCTGATAGCGCTCGTACTCGTCACGTGGGGGGCATCCACGTGGGGTGCGATGGCAGCTCGGGGTCTATTCTTCGGCGTGCCACTGGCCTTGATCGGGCTTGCCTTGTCCGAGGATCGTATCCGCGAACTGTTGGACAGCGGATCTTTCACTCACCGTGCAGGTGCCATCGCAGTTGTCCCTCGTCTCTCCGACGTTCGCGGCTTCCTCTCCATGGCCTTCGGTGATGGCAGCGCATCCACGCCGCGACTGCTAAATGCCGGGCTGCTGCAGTCGGATCGATTTCTCGCGATTGACAACCAGTTTCTACTGCTGTTCATCCAATACGGCCTGGCCGGTCTCGTCCTTATCTGCGGGCTGATTTTTGCAGCGATACAGCGCGACGCTGGTGCAGTCAGGCTCATGCTGGTTGTGTGGATAGCGCAGTTCTTCATCTTCGATGTCCTGGCTTGGCCTAGTTCGGCGATCCTTCTGTGGCTCTGCGTAGGACTCGCCTACTCCAGGCGAGCGCCAAGCCAGGACAACGAATCAGTAGAAGATCGGGCCGTCGAGCGCGCCTACGCGTAGCGACGAAGCGGACACGACGCCCACGGCCCCGCCGCCGCAACTCGCAAGATGATCCACGAAGATGTCCGCGTTGGCACCACTTGCGAACTGATTCAGCGGCATCCACGGCGTCGCCGCGATGCTGGTCGATCCGCCCGTGAACTGCAAGGTTCCGAAGTTTCGGGATGTGCCGCCCTGCTTGACCTCGCGAACCATGATGGTCAGCGATTTGCCGCTGCCTGCCGAGTCGATGCGAGCCCGCATTGCCAACTGTGCGAACAATCGTCTGTTGCGCGCGTCCCGCGGGGTGACGAACGCTGGAGCCGACGTCGAGATGATGGCAAGCGTGGACGAGTTCGCGATGGTCACCGCTGGGCTTGTTCCACCGGTGAGTCCTGACGCCGACGCCGTCAGTGTGCCGACGACGAATCCGTCGAACGTCACGGTGTACGGGCCAGCCCCGGATACCTGGACCTTGCCGACTCCCACCGACGACAGAGAACCCAATGCCGCTTGGACGACGGCGGCGGAGGCATTCCATGCGATGGGCGCAGTAGTCTGCCCACCGATCGACAGCGTGAACGTGCCACCAGTCGGAGCCCCGGTAACCGTGACGACTTGCGGAGGCAGAACGGTGAGGTTTTCCGGAAGGGAGAGCGTCCCGAGTACCTCGATCGACGGAAGCCGCACCTTGCGCTGCGCCACCTCACTGATGAGGTCGAGGTCAACTGACAGCACCGCCGCGAGCTGGGCCGACCAGTTGTCCAGTGCGTTGTATTCCGGGCCGACCGATGTCACATCACCGTTGGCGGAGGTGACGATGGTGCGGTAGATGTTCTTCTCGCGCAGGGCACGCTCGTCGACGGTCAGCTCGGCGTCGCGCCCGTCGATCAGGGCAATCGGGAAGTCGACCGGTGTCGAGTCGGTGACGTCGATCATCCGGTAGGTGCCGATGGTCGGCCCGAAGCGCGGTGACGAGTAGGCGATCAGGGCGCGGCCGTTGTCCGAGCAGATCATCACCGGTCGGGTCGGGATCTCGTTGTAGCCCATGCCGTTACCGAGGTTTGTGACCTGATCGTTGACCCAGTTCGTGCCGTTCCACCACAGGTGGTGAACGTTCCGGTCGGGGGCGGTTCCGTCCGCGAGGGTGAGCGCCATGTGTGGCCGTCCTGCGGTGTCGACGTCGAGCCCGAACTGGTTTATGATCCCGGAGTTCGTTGCCGCGGTCGCAAGTGCGCGGGCGGAAGTGTTGGCGTGAGTGAGTGGAAGCGTAACTGTGGTCCCGGTCACCGACCTCCATGTCGCGCCCTTGTCGTCGGAGCGCAGGAAATGCACGTCGGCGTTGGTGTTGTGGTCGCCGCCGTTCGGACGCCAGGTGAACCCAATGTTCAACCGCCCTTGACGGTCGATCACGAAGCGTGTCTCGTAGGGGTTTTCGCTGGTGGTCTTGCCGTCGGCGATCTTTCCGACCTGGGTCCACACCCCGCCGACTGGTTTGCGATTGAGGTACAGATCGCCCATCCCGGATGCGCCGTCGCGGTAGAGCAGGAATAGTGTGCCGTCCGGATGCATCGCGAACCGCGGGTAGGTGACCTGCGCTTCGTTGGTACCGGTCATTCCCGGCGCATTCCAGGCGGTGATGTCGCGAGGGTTGGTCGAGCGAACGTAGCGCATGGCGTCGCCGTGCATGTTCGCTGCGACGTGGATATAACCCTGGGCGTCGACGAATATCGATGCGGTGTTGTGACTGTCGGTGTCGACAGGCAACGCCAGCGGGTTTCCGGCAATAGCGGACAGGTCAAACGTTGTCCATGCCCCAAGTGGGAGGGTCCGCTTGTGTAGGGTCAGTGCGCCCGCGGTGTTGTAGACGGCAACGTACAGGTCGTTGCCGTCAGTGGCGACCGGCTGAGCGAAGGATGTGGCGTTGTAGCGGGTCTGCCCGGATGCCAGCGTCGGTGGCACGTCGAGGCGGACGGAATTTGCTTTCTTGCCGAGGGTGTACTTTGCCGCGGCGTCAGCGGCGGCTTCGTCGATAGCGAGGATGTCCATCAGGCGTTCACCGTCTCCCAGGAAGCGACGCGGCCGGAACCGTCGCGGGTGTAGGTCGTGATCTTTCCGGCCTTTGTCTCGGATTGGATGCGGCCAGCAGAGTCACGGCCGTAGGTGACGGTAACGCCGTTCTCCACGGCTGAGGTGATCCGTCCGGCGCTGTCTCGGGTCAGGACGGCGGTCTCCACTTTCGGCGCATAACGTGCGTCACCTACCGTTGCGACGACCTCTGCGACGGCGGTTTCGTCCAGTCCTCCGACCGACTGCCTCACCAATGCCGCGGACACCGCGTCGCCGACGTGCGCCCACCCCGCCGTATTCGGGTGCAGCCCATCCGGGCCGAGCATGGTGGTCGGGTCCCACCCGGCTGCCGGGTCGACCACCACCACGTTCGGGAATTCCTGCGCCAACACATCCGGGATCGACCGCAGATACGTCAGCAGTGCTGTCTTGCCGGTGTAGCCGGTGGCGGTGACTGCGACGGGTTTGATCCACACGATCGTCGGCGGTGTCTGCGACAGGGTGAGGAGGCAGTCGACGGCAGACACCGCGCCTGCGACACCGCCGGTGGTGAACGTCGCCCGCGCCGTCCCCGCCGACATGCCGTCGAGACGCACCACGACAGGTGCCACCCCCAGCGACGCCCGATACGTGGTAGCGCGGGCCTTCTCGTTCGTGGCCTTCGTGAACGTGCGGCCGCCCTGCGTCACCGTCACCGTGCCCGTCTTGAATGCGGCACCGTCGCCGCCGAACACCGTCAGATACGAGGTGCCCGCCGGGACCGGGAAATCCACATACGCGCCATCGTTGGTGGAGATGGCGTACGAGTCGCCCGACGCGCCGGCGTAGCCCATCGCCGTGTCCGACCACGCCGGTGACGACGAATACGTCCAACCCGTCGACTCGGTCTTCGACGCAGACGACAAGATCGCGCACAGGGCGCGGGCCGACTCCAGGGCGGCGCCGCGGTTAGCCGCATCATCCGGGTCGGCCAGGTTGTTGCCGAGATCGTTGACGACCACCACACCGCTACCGGGGGTCCACTCGCCCACACCTGGGGAGAGGGCGGTGATCGCGGTGTCCTGCACCCGATGTCCGCCGACCGCACGATTCCCCGACAGAGAGAATCCGAACCGGGACGGCAGGGCCCCGAAGAACCCGGCCGCGTCCATCCATGAATTCCCGTACCCGTACAGGGGGACGGCTGGGTACATGCCCGTCAGGGTGGCTTTCGACGCGATCTGATCCCGCACCTCCGGGGCGAGTTTCGCCTCGGTCACACCTTCGTCGGGGACGCCGCTGCCGCCCTCCGGAAGGGGAATCGGTTCGGAGAGCTCGGTGCCACTCGCGGTCTGGTATTCGATCGCGAACGCGGCATCCTCCACCGGGACCGCGCCGACGACACCGAACCCGCGAGCACCACGCGACAGTTGCACCGCCGTCGAACCGGGTGCCACATTCACGTGATCGGCGAGGTTGATCTCCACACCCGGCTCTGCCCAGAAGTAGATCGGCGGCTGCTGCGGCAACACCTGCCCGCCATACGTGAGGTCCTTGAACGTTGCCTTCCACTGCAACTGCGACACATTCGAGGTGGCACTCGTCGGCGCCGGCACCGTCACATAGTTGCGGTTCCGGTGCGAGATCTCGCCCGTCAATCCGATGTCGGCGGTGAACGGTGCGACGACCTTGATCTTCATCTGCCCGTTGTCGTCGACCTGCACCGGCTTACCCGGGTCGAGCATCGGCTCGAAGATCACCCGCCCCGACGCGGGAACATCGTCGTAGACGTCGTCGTCGTCGACACCGTCGATGATGAACACGCCGATGTTGACGCGGACAGTGGTGAATCCAACGGCCATGTCAGACTCCGATCCAGATAGGTGTGGGCATGGCGGTACTCCAATCGCGAGACAAGGGGAGGGGGATCGGAATCAGACGACGGTGAGGACGAGATAGGTGGAGGCAGTGATGGTGCCGCGGCCCGAGTTCGGTGACGTGACGGACGCTTCGAGGTGGGCGACCTCGCCGGTGCCGGTGAACGTCCCGGTGCGGGTGGTGGTGGTCGTCGTGTTCGCGATGGTGACCGAGTCGACGACCGTCGAGCCGTTCACCAGCCGCATCGACTGGGTGTTGCCGGTGCCCGCCGCGGACGACACAGCGAGCCGATACTCGTAGGAGGCCACCACACCGGCGGGCACTCGGATACCGTCGCCGTCGACGATGACCGTCGCCGGGTACCCGGAGCGGACAGCCCACGGGGACAGCCGCGTCCACACGTTGGCGGACGTGAGGATCTGGTTGCCGGACTTGTCGATGCCCTGGTTCGCGAGCACGTACTGCGACACCGCGACGTCGAACTGCAGCGTTGGCGCCACCTCCACGACAGGGGCTGTGGCAGCGGTGACGTCGAAGTCGAAGGTCGGCGCGGCCGGCGCGACGGGCACAGTCGACGGGTCGACCGTCAGGGGAAGCTCAGCGGCCACGGCCATCGTGTACGTGCCACCTGTCGGCTGCTGAATCACCGTCACGTCGAACGGAAGCTCGGCGGACGCCGGGAGGAAGATGATCGGGGTCTGCGCCACCGCGACATCGAAGAACAGGTCGGCCGCGACATCCTGCAGAACCGCCTTCTGCGGTTGCCTCGGCACCGTGTCCGGCGGCGCCTGCGACACCGTCATGAACGGGCGCGCCGCCACACTCGACGACCGCGCCGGTCTCGGAATGGCCGTGACCGGGATAGTCGGCCGGGCGGCGGTGGACGAATCCACTGTCAGCCCTGCGGCGCCGAGAACGTGGCCGTGATCCGGACCTTCGACGGGCCCGGGTATTGGATGTTCGAGATCGGCACCGCCCACTTGAACGTCGACCCCGACCAGCACCCCAGATGCGTCGGCGTGACGACGGTAGCGGGGGCGACCGGTCCGGGAATGTTGAACTCGACCTCGCTGCCGGCCACCGCCCCATCGACCGCACCAGCGGTCCACGTCGTCGCCACCCGGGAGTAGGAGCCGCCCGAGATTTCGTTGGCGCCGGTCGTTCCCGGGTCGCCGGTGTGCAGACTCAGCGAATTGCCTTGGCTGGTCGCCCACACCGCAGCGCCCTCACGGAAATCGGCGGTCATCTTTATAGCAGCCATGTCAGTCTTTCCTTCTCACGGTTCCGCGGTACCAGCAGAAGTCGAATGTGTCGGTGATCGGGGCGACGGCCGGGTAGTGCACCATCAGCCGATAGCGGTAGCGGGCGGGTACACCGTCGAGGTCCTCGGACTGCACCCAGAATTCGATGTAGTTGTCGGTGACAGACTCGGCCGGCCACGTCGCGAGGACGGGAGAGCCGGGCTTGTCGTCTTTCGTGACCTGAATTTCGGCTGTCGTTCCGGTGGGGAACGCGGTGTCCGACTGGGCTTTGTTGTAGCGGTGCGCCCAGTCAGCGCCTCGGGTCAGGATTAGGTCGTCAACGATGGGGTCGTAGCCGCTCACGAGGCCCTCCTCCAAGATTGGATCTCGCGGTGCCGCGTTCGCGCCGTCGCCTGATCAATGGACTGGTCGATAAGACCGAGCACGAGATCGGACAAGGCGTCGCACTTGCGGGAGCAGAGATCGAGGTCGGCGATCGCCTTGTCGAGACGCTCGTCGGCGAACTTCACCGATCCGGCGTACATGTTGGCGATGATCTGGTTCGTGTCAGCTGAGTTGCGGCGACGGTCTTTCAGCCAAGTCAGCGTGAGGGTGAGAGCTGCGGTCACACCCGAGGCGCCGACCAGCTGTATGACCGTCCCTAGCATTCGCGCCTCTTTCGCTCGGCCTCACGGAACGTGTCGGAGATTTCGAAGACGCGGTACGCGCAGTACGTTCCGACGCCGATGACGAGCCAGACGCCGGATGAGGTCGGCGGTCCGGAGTTGTAGTCCACGACGGACATCACGTAGATCAGTGAGGAGAACGCGACCAGGACGGCGCCTACGCGTTCGATGCCCATAGCCGCGCTGATGTCCCGCCAGCCGATCGTGAGCGACGCCAACGTCACTGCTCCGCCGAGGAATTGCATCCACATGTAGACGATGTCGGTCCACTCGGGCGAGTTCGTCGCCGACACCGATCCCGGCACTTTGCCTGTGATCAGTTGGAAGGCACCCGAAATGGTGAGCATCAGCATGCAGATGCGGTACAGCGGCCAGCTGCCCGAGATGACCTTGCGGCCACCGAGCATGAACATCCATGCGCGGCGCAACATCACAGCCGCCCTGGAACTTTGACGGCCGATCGCAGCGCCATCAGCAGACACAGCGACAGGTAGACCAGTGCTCCCGGCGCGCCGAATGGGCTTTGCGATTCGACGACGTCGAACAGGAACGATCCTCCGAAGAACAGGAACCACAACACCATCACCGTCGCGCCGACGATGATCAGCCGGTGCCGGTCCAATAGTTGACCGCTGATCACGCAGATGCCCGCGGCCATCGCGACGAGACCCCAGGACTGCGGTGCGTACGGAACCGACAGGGCCGTCCCGTACACGTGAGATGGGCCGTCCCACAGTGCTTCACCGAACACGAGCGTGAGCGCGCCGTAGCCGATCGCGATCGCACCGAGAACGAGGGTCGCCGTCCTCGCGAAGAACAGCAGATCCTTCAGCAGGATTGCTATCGAGTGAGGGCTCATAGACCCACCTTCGGCGGCTTGATCGCCAGCTTGTTCTGTACGAGGCTGACGAGCGCGGTTCCGACGGCGCCGACGCCGAGCCCAATGGCGATCTTCCAATCGGAGGCGGAGGTGTAGTCGAAGCCTGGATCGGCGATCGACTGCACCACTGCGGTACCGAATGCGATGACGACGGCCGAAATGATGCCTTGCAGAAGTGTGCGCCAGGCACGCGACGCGGCTTGTGCTTTGATCCAGCCGACCGGGTCGAAGTCGCCGTCCTCGGTGATCACCGGCGTCGAGGCCGGGAATTGAGTGACAGCTGCGTCGAGACGTGCCCGAGCTTCTGTTTCGACGCGGGCGGCCGCGTCAGCGATGACCTGCTCGGCGCGCACACGGACCGCGTCGAGTTCAGTGCCGACCTTCGCCAAGACCTCGCGGGTGACGATCTCCGCTACGGTGTCGCCCATCACTTGCCTGCTTTCAACGCGGTGATGATGATGTCGAGTTTCTGCTCGATGCGTGCGTTCTGCTCGATCGAGAAGTTGTTCTGCTGGATGACGCGGCCGAGTGCGTCGACGATGGACCGCTTCGACTGGAGGAAATCGCCCAGCTGGGGCCAGCCTCGTTTGCCGTCGTCGCCTTCCGGCCCCATGACCTGTTCGAAAACTCCTGCGGCGTCTGCCATGTCGTCCTCCTGAGGAAGTAGTGCGTCGCCGAGCCGGAGTGCTCGGTCGTATCTGGCTTGCCGATCAGGCATGCCGTTCGGTGTAGGAACCCAGCCGTTCACGCAGCGCGAGACCGCGAGGATGTCGCCGGCGTCGGCGAACGAATTGATCTCCCCGGCGCGGGGACCGCCGCGCAGCCAGTACCAGGACGCGGCGAGGAACCCCCAACGTGGTTGCTCGACGAGTTCGGGTCGCTCGACGAACAATTCGGGATTGTCGATGTAACCGACGTCGTGACACCACGTTCCGAACTTGCGGTAGTTCGACTGCCAGGTGAGTTGGATGGGGCCGCGCCCGCGGTAGCGTGTGCGGTCCCACGACCAGTCGTGCCCGGACGTCTGGATCTCGGCCATGTACCGCAGGCCCGCCGACTCGTGTCCGATCTGGCTGCACCACGCCGCTGCCCGCCTGACGGTGTCGATCTGCGCCGCGCGCATTGCCTCCTCGAAGTGCGGGAGGTAGGCGGCGATGGTCGCGTCGGACACGTAGGTTTCCTGCATCGCAGCGCGGAGCGTCTGTGCGTCCATCAGCGCGGACCCAGGAATTGATCTTCGATCAGCGCCCACGTCTCAGCCTGGGCGTCGACCACTGGAACAGGTGCACCAGTGGGTGCTGCGCTGTAGCCCTTCGGTGTGATCATCGACGCCAGCTTCTCGACCGTGAACCAGTACTCGGAGTAGCCGCCGAAGCGGGCCGGGTCCGCGACGTACACCTGACGCCCGTCCGGCTCGTAGCCCATCACCGTGAAGTAGTGATAGATCGTGTAATTCGGGTAGCCAGGTGGATGGTTCGATGCCGGGGCGACGATGTTCGCGACGACCCCGTTGCCGCCGTCGATCGACCGGACGATGTCGTCCCACAGTCGGTCCACCTGTGCACGCGTCGGCGGATCGTTCGGCATCTCGACGGTGATGTACGGGCGCCCGGAGCGGCGCTGCAGCACTTGGCTGATCTGCCCGATCCAGTCGGTGCCGTTCGTCGTTGTCCCGAGCTCCAGCGCGAGATCACGTTCAGCGACATCGATACCGAACCCGGTCAGGACGATCTGCGTCGACGCTGGGCCGCACCAGAATCCAGTCTCCTGAGGGGTGTTGCTGTGCTTGAGGATCGGCATCAGGACTCCTGAAAGACTCGGAGAATGGTTTCGGCGGTGGTGAAGTCGACCGAGGTGGATGAGGTGGCGCCGGGCTTGGACCGGGCCGCCATGACCGCCACTACATCGGGGACTGTGACGCCGCAGATTTCGGCGACCTTCGACACCGTCTGCGACGCTTTGAACGGGGACGCCTGCTCCTTGGTGCGGATGAAGCTCACGGCTCCACCTCCGCGGTGGGCTCTACCTTGACGTCGGGGTCGCCCGGAGGCGTCTCTTCCACCGGAGGCTTCTCGCCGATTTCGTAGCCGATCTCGGCCAGAGCTTCCGCATGTGTGCACAGCGGGAACGGGATGGACAGCGCGAGCGAGTTATCGACCCCGGTTTGAGTTATCACCTGCCCGTCGAGCAACTGGCCAGGCGCGATGCGGGTCTCCCGCAGCCCGAATGCAGCCCAGTCGATTCGCGACACAATCAGGTAGTCGGCGCCGCTATATGGCTCGGACAGTTCGTAGCCGTAAGCCTCACCGGCTTTCCCCGGTATTTGTTCGGTAATCCGATATGCGACAGGCATATTCAGTCCTCAAGTTTCGTGTATTCGATGAGAGTGACGCGGCCGTCGGAGGCCAGACCGCCCTCTCCGTCCGTCGAGCCGATACCGTGGCCACGTCCGCCGCCACCGCCACCAGGGCCTGACGGGTAGCCGCCGTTGCCGCCCTTGCCGCCGACAGTTCCGGCGAGCTGCGTTCCGCCGCCGCCGCCACCGCCGCCGCCATTACCGCGGGCCACAGGACTCAGAACTGCGTCCTGGCCGTCGGATCCGGCTCGGGTCCCGCCGGTAGATCCGCCTGCGCCTCCAGCAGCGAATGCAGATGAGCCTCCCTGCTCGCCGCCGGTGGGCGCGTCACCCGTGACAGGGTCGGACCCGTCCCCGCCTTTGCCGCCGCGCTCAGTAGCCGAATTCGAGATCACCGCTCCCTCGACCGAGAGAATGGCGCCGACCCCCGGCACGGACACGACGTGGTTTCCGAAGCGGGACACCCCACCCAGCTGTGACGGAATCTGGCCGCCCGCTCCGATCACCACTTCTTCAGTGGCGCCGAGGTCGTGCTCGATCGCTGCGAGCTCGAACCATTGGAATCGGTAGCCGCCCGACAGTCCGCCGAGACCGCCGACGCGGGCAGTGACCGTCGAACCGGACCGGCCCGCGTGCCCGCCACCTTCGACTGCGACACCCAGCCGGATCAATCCAGGTGGTTTCGTCCAAATGCTGTTGAACGCGTAGGTGCGGACGGTGACCGCGCCGCCTTCCAACAGTTCGACACGGTTCTCCAGGCTGGTGAGATCCTCGGTGATCTCGCCCGCTTGTGTGACCTGCTCGTCGAGGACCGCGTTGAAGTTCAGGATCCAGTCGGCGATGCCCGCGAACAGGCCACCGAACAGGCCTTGCGCGATGCCGAACCCGCCGATCTGCTGCCGCAGACCCGCGCGAATCGATTCCTCGGACTGCCCTTGCGCATCCGAGACGGTGCCCTCGACATACGCCTCAGATGGCGGATTCCCGACCGGATAGGTCACAGACCCTTCCAATCCGGGTAGTTCAGAATCTTGTCGCGGCGCTTACCGAGCATCTCCAACGCGAGGACCCGGCGGCGCTCGGTGTCGTCCTGGCCGAGGAGGTAGCCCTTCACCTCGGACGGCGTCCATTCCGTCGGGTTGAATGTCTTCGGCGGGTCGGTTTCCACCGTCGCGGTGGCGGGCCCCTCCGCCTCCTCGGGCGGGCGGAATCCCTTGTCCAGCAGCTGCTGGAAGTGCACCTGATTCTGTTCGGTGGTGAATGCGTCCATGTCCTGCGCCACCATCGGCACCGAATCCGGCTCGTCGAAGTCGACCCACTGCGAAGTGTTGTTCAGCGTGTGATGCTGGCCCATCGCCGGGAGCTTCAGCTTCTTCGTCTGCACCGGAAGCTTCGACACATGGATGTTGCCGTCGGCGTCGGCGAGCGTATGCAGGTCGGAGACATGCACATACCCGCCCTCCGGGATGCGTTCGGACAACACCTCGAGACTGTCGTCGTCCGGGGTGTAGCGGGCGGTGGCGCCGTACACCATCGACCCGACGAACAACCACTGGTGACGCTTCTTCGGATCCTCTTGGGCGAGGCACCACTGCTGAGTAGGTATGCGCGGCAACGTGACCCCCTTACATGATTCCGAGTTCGGTTGTGATGGAGAAGATTTCCTGGATGGCCTCGTACAGCTCCATCACCGGATCAGTGGGGATGCGCTGGCCGATCGTGATGTCCCACGTCGGCGCTGTGGAGCGGTCCCACGCGAGGGTGAGTTCCGAGACCTGCTCGACGTAGACGACGCCGGGCGGCATGCCGATGATGTTGAATCCGACACGGTCGCCGAGGAAGAAGTCGCCGCCGCCGTAGTCGCCGACCGTCCACGGCGCCGAGTCCGCCACCTTCAACGTGCAGGTCCGGACCTCGCGGGTCTTCCACATCTGTGCGCGCTGCGCGATCAGATACCCGAGGGTGTACGCCTTGTCGGCGCCCTCAGCGAACTCCTCGTGATAGTGCGCACCACCCGCACGCCGGGCACGATTCGAGTTCTTGATCTTCCCGAACGCCAGGAAAACATCGGTGTACAGCGGCTTCAGTAGTGCGTCTGCGATACCGCCGAGCGGCGGAACGCCTGGGATCATTGCGGTGAGGTCGCCGATCATCTGCACCGTCGCCGAGATCAACTCGTTGACGCCGGGCATCGAATGCCCGCCGGCGACAGACCCGACCGGGCCCGACGGCTTCTGCGAGTACTCGGACGACTGGATGCCGGACATCTCCGACTCCCAGAACACGACACCCGGGTTCGCCGGTGTCGTGCCGCGCACCTGCGGCGCAGGGTAGATGCCGGGAATGTTGGGGTCGTCGACCTGCTCCACCGTCTCGGTGATGCCGTCGCCGTGAATGTTCAGAAACTCTTTGATGATCCCGGCGAACAGGTTGCCCTGAAACGCTGTGCCCGTGTTGAAT
This sequence comes from Rhodococcus sp. B10, assembly GCF_011770055.1. Taxonomy (NCBI): domain Bacteria; kingdom Bacillati; phylum Actinomycetota; class Actinomycetes; order Mycobacteriales; family Nocardiaceae; genus Rhodococcus; species Rhodococcus sp. B10. The sequence continues at coordinate 18,082 of NZ_JAAFYV010000029.1, forward strand.
CCGGACTTGTCGACGAGATCCCACACCAGGCAGCCGTAGCGCAGGTTCGCGCCCTCCCACGGCGGTGGATCACCCGGCAGATAGCGGCGGCACACCCACGACAGCTGCGAGTCGGCGACGATTTTCTTGCCGGTGTCGAACATCGTCTTCATCCGCGAATGCACGATCGCGGGCAGCGAATTGTCGATATCGCCCGGCATAGACGGTTTGACAACGTTCCACCAGGTCGACTGGTTGAAGTTGTTCCACTGCGACTTGTCGAGCGGATTGTCGGGCAGCGTCCACAGCGACGATTCGAGCCGCATGATCGTGCACAGCAGCGTCGTCTTCAGCGCCCACTTCGCCTTGCCGAAGCACAGCCATAGGCGGGGGAACTGAATCTCCGGCGGCAGGAACGGATTCGGGTACACCACCATGTGGGCGAGCTGTTGCAGGTCGTGCTTGAACAGCAGTCGGACGAACCGGCGGCCCGAGTCATCCTTGATGATCTTGAGCTCGTCCATCTTGCCGGTCCAGCGGGCGCCGTCCTTCTCCATCCGGACGTGCACGTCGGAGGTGGCGCGGCCGTCGACGTTGATGGCCCACTCGGACAGGTAGTAGTCCAGCGGCATTTCGAGCGAGGCCGACCCGACCTCGTTGTCGATGAACTGGAACGACGCCGAGTTGATCTGTCCGCAGATTCCGACGGAATTCCAGTCGCCGTCGTACAACTCGACCTCGGGAGGGAGCCGACGGCGGTCGGCCTCCTCTTTGAGCATGTCTTCGATCTGCTGGTTGAACTTCTCGAAGTCGATCTTGTCGGCGACGGGAGCAGTCACAGTTCCTCCCTCACGCTTGCATGCCCCAGGGGCGTGGCCAGGAGCTGGTCATTCGCAGTTGAATCGACGCTCCCGCAGCGGCTTTCGACATCGACACCGGCAGTTCGATGCGCTCGGTGTAGGCGGGAACGGAGTAGAGGAAGCGGACCATTTTCATCCGTTGCCGGTATGACTGGTCGAACGACTGATAGCCGCCGAGACGGGCATCGGGCCGTGTGTCGACTCGCACCGAGTAGGTGGCGTCCGGGATTCCCGGCGGCCCGCCGGGTAATACTTCGGCCATCACGATCTTGCGGGTCGCGAATTCCTTCGCCGCATCGAAGTAGCCGTTGGTCCCGAACTTGTTGTGCCGCTTGTCGCCCCACGAATAGTCGGGGAGGCGGGGAATGCCCGGGTCCATGAGCAGCCACTTCGGGTAGATCTCGTGTGGGGTGGAGTTCTCCATCCACACCGACCCGATCTCGAAGTCACCCGCAGCAGTGACCCGAGTCGATGACCACTCGTCGGTGTAGTCGTCCTCGTACCACCACGGATCCATCGCGATGCACTTGAGCTTCACCGTCTCGACCTGCACCTGATTGGGGTCGTACTCGATGTCGTAGGTGAATTCGAGCGGCCGGATCTTCAGATGCCGGCGCGACGACTCGGTCTCGATCCACAGCTTCGAGTCCTCGAAATGGCTCCACATCTTCCGGAACTCGGAGTCGTTCTCCTGCCACGGCTGGCCGTTCGTCGAATCGATGACGACACCGAACTCCAACGGCCGCTCCAGCACTCGCGCACCGAAGAACGTCGAGCCCTCCTGGAACGCGTGAGAACCGCGCAGCACCTCGACGGGGACGTCCATGAACCCGGTCATCCCCGTCGCCAGGTACGTTGCAGACTCGTCAGACCCCTCGCCGGACAGCGTCACCATGCGGCCGTTGACCCCTTCGAGCTCGACCTGGGTTACGTGCCGCTTCATGAGCGCTTCTTGAACGACAGCGAGCGGACATTCACTTCACTGCGCCACGCCCGGATGCCCTGATCGACTGAGTCGGTTTGGAACACCACGGTGGGCTGGCGGGCAGCCTTGGCCATCTCGTCGATGCGAGCCTCCATCTTCGATGTGTCCACAGTCGCCACACCGCCGGCCTGGTTGTTGGCGCGGACAGCTGCGATCTCGCGCATCTGCCGATCCCGTTGCGACGCAGTGGTGACCCACTCGTCTTCGCCGGACAGGTTGAGCGCCGCATGCCCGTGTGGCAGCCGACCGCCGGTGTCACGCAGCAACATCGGGGTCTTGCGCTGCGAATCGAGCAGGTCGGCGAGCTTCTGTTCCCACGGTCGTTCCGCGAGGGACTTGTTCTCGAGGAAGGTGGTGACCGCGGGATGGTCCTCTTCGACACCGAACGTGCTGCGGGTGTTCTGGTCGAAGTTGCCGGTGAACAGCGACCGCGACCCGAGAGCTGTGACGACCAGCGGGTTGTCCTCGGTGAGGCCCATCGCCGTCAGGCTCGGGTCGTACTTTCCGTTCTCGACGAGGTTCTGCAGGCCGCCGGCGGCCGGACCGAACAGGCTCTCCACCCATCCGGACGCGCCGACCGGAACGAGCTCTCTAGACTTGTCGCCCGTCGACGACTTCCTTTTGGCGGCCTCCGCTTCGGCGCCGAAGGTGGGGACCTTCAGGTCCCACCAGCGAGACTCGCCGATACCGAACGGCAACTGTTCGAACAGGGCGTCGACGAGGATGCTGGACACCTGCGAGCCGAAGTCCTTCAGGCGTTCCTTGACGGAGAATCCCTCGCCGCTGCCGCCGGACGAAGTCGACGACCCGCCGGTGGCCTCCTTCTCCTGCTCCTCCTTCAGCGCGTTGCGGGCCGACGCCAACGCGAGATCGGCCTCGGTGCGGTCGTTCTCGGTCGCTTCGGGGTCGGCGTACACCTCGTTGCGCTTCGCATTGGCCTGATCGACCGCGAGCTGCGCCCGCATCAGCGAGATCTCTTCGTCGGTGAAGTTCTTCGCGAGATCCGGTGCTTGCGGTGCCGGGCCCTCGACCGCACCCGACGCGGCAGCGTCCTTCTTGGCCTGCAGATCGATGACCTTCTGCTTCGCGGCCTTGACCTTTAGATCGGCCTGCTCGCGGTCAGCCTGCGACTTCTTCTCGTTCGCGTAGATCTTGTCGCGGGCTTCCTGCGCCTGGGTGACAGCGACCTGGGCCCTGTCCAGCGCGATCTGGTCCTTCTCCGCCCACGTCACCTTCTTCGTCGACGACGAACTCGTGGACAGCGACGTCGACGAGTCCCGCGAGTCGAGGGCGGCGATGATCGACTCCGCTTCACCGGCACGCTCCCGGTAGTTCGAGCCGTCGGAGAACGCGGACTGCTGCACCCGTTGTGCCGCGTCAGCCGGGTCCATCGAGTCGTAGTCGAACTCGACGAGACGGTCGTAGAATTTCCCGGCCGCGATGGTCGGGTCCATCCGCTCCTCGTACGAGCCCCACCATTCCTGCTGCTGGAACGGGCCGGTCGACGTGTCAGGTCCGCCCTCGACGAGCGACAGGTCCGACTCGGCGAGTCCGGTCATGACGGCGGCCTTGATGCCGTTGTCGGTGATGCCGCGACGCCGGCCTTCGGCGATGATCGCGTCGGCGATCGCGTCCCGCTCGGACAGCGGCGCTACCTCAGTCTCGGGTTCGTCGCCGGGGTCGACCAGAACGTGGTCGGTGGCGATGTGCACGTGGTTGGTGTGGTCGCCTGCGCCGTCGTAGAACGAGTCGTCGACGAACTCGCCGTCCTTGATCTCGCGGCCGAAGCGTGGGTCGTCGTAGATCAGCTCTTTCAGCTCGGATCCGAACTTGCTGGCCATCAGCGTCGCGAGTCCCAGCTGGGCGTCGGTGTTTCCGAAGCCGTTCGAGAAGTCCGCTGCCATCCCCATGCTGTGGTACGAACCGGTCTCGCCCTCGCGGCCTATGTAGCCGGACGTCATCTTCAGGGCCGGGAACTTCTGTCCGACATACGCGGTCAGGCTGTCGACGATCGCGCCGCCACCCGCATAGCCGCGGACCTCGCCGCGCGCCAAAGCGTCCCGGAACCGGTAGACGCCTTCCTGCCCGCCGAGACGGTTGACGTCGTCGACGGTGAGCATGTGCTCGCCCGGCATCGCCAGGATCGGCACCGAGTCCTTGCCGGGCACGCCGCCGGTGATTGGCCCGCCAGTTGCGAAAGTCTGACCGCGAACTGCCACGCCCGATCTGACTGCCGCGTCGAGTCGTCGATCGACTTCTTCGATGTTGTTGAGGACTACGTCGATGGACACTGTGCGGTTACGCGCCGTGTTGTTGGCGGCGAGGTCGATGTCTCGGAGCTGACGCAGTGCGTCGTCGGTGGGTGCTGTGATCCGGACGATGCCGGGCTTGCCGTTGATGTCCGTTTCGACGGTGCCACCGAGGTCTTTGATCTTTTGGAGAGCCTCCGCGTCGAGGACGTCGACGGGGACGTCGACGGGCTGGCCGACGCCCTTGAGCATGCTCGAGATTACGGTGAGTTGCTGGGTCACATCGTCGGCCCCGGACAGGCTGGCCAGCATGATGATCTGCTCGGGCAGCAAACCTTCAGCAGCCGCCATCGCTTCGATCTGCGTCTTCGTGAGCTGGTAGTTGTTGCCAAGCCCAAGTAGTGCGTCAGCGTTTGAAGCAATCGCTGCGCGCGCGGCTTCTTGCGCCTCTGGCAAGCTCTTGCCCTGCGCTAGCGACGCAGTGATCGTGGCGTTGGTGACCTCGATCGTGCGGTCACGGATCTCCGTCAGCGAATCACGCAGAGCAGAACCGTTCGCGAGCTGAGTGTTGACGGCGCCGTTTTCGCCTACGAGCGCATCACCGACACCGCCGGCCGGGTCAACCCCAGCTGGCTGTTCCTCGCCGAGTTGCCTGATAGTGTCGTTGTAGGCCTGAACAGCGTCGGAGAGTGGAATCTCGTTGCCTAGGAACACATCCAGGGCAGTCTTGAGTGCGCTGACCCGATCGTCTGCGGAGGCTGCCTCGTCGCCGAGGGTGGCGATCGCGGCCTTCATGTCGAAGAAGCCGGGAGTGGTGTTCTTCGCGGTCTGTTCCGCCCGCTGAGCTTCCTCTCGAAGGAGGCGCATCTTGTCGGCCGCTTCTGCGCCGCCCTCGCCGGAATTACGAAGTACTGCCTCGAAGGTCGCGAACTCCGTATTGGAAGCTGTCAGCTTCGAAGCAAGCTCTTCGTTCGACAGGCCGAGGTCGTCGAAAGCCTGCTTAACGCGGGCAGCGGATTCGGCTGTTTCTTCCTGCTTGTTGTAAGCCTCGGTACCTGCCTGCGCGACACCGGAGAACCAACCGATGACGTCCTCGTAGCCAGCCCGAAAAATGCCGAACGAGCCGGGCGCCGTGTCGGCCAGCTCGCCGAGTTCGCCACGAACGGTGTCGATCTGTACTGCGAGGGCCGACATAACCGTGTCGGAGATCTCGCCATTCGACTCCTGGAATGCTTTTGCGACATCGCGTTGCGCAACTGCGAGGTTGGTCGAGGAATCCTGGAGCACCTGTGCCTGCTGGCTCGCCTTCGCGTTCTCGGAGGAGAACTGGCCGACAATCGCAGTCGCAGCCATGATGCCGACCATCCACGGCCCACCCAGGACGCCGACAACACCCTTCGTTGCAGATACGAGTCCGTTAGCACCTGCCACAGCGGCGCCGCCAACGACTCCACCGAACCTGGCAGCCTGCGCAGCACCGTTACGGAGTGCGCCAGTCACAGCGCCGGAGGTGGTGGCCAGGTTCCGCTGACGGTCAGCGAACCTCTGCGTTGCGGTGGTGACACCGCGGTAACCGTCGGCCATCTGGCGGATCGCCGGGTGGCGGCGTTCGAGCGTCGCCAAACCTGCAGCGAGCTCGGACAGCGGCTCGGCGTTCTCCTCAAGCGCACCAGCCAGCTCGTCGGCGCCACCCGTGAGTTCGGTGAACGGATCGTTTTCGCCGATGCTGCCGAGGGCGGCCTGCATGTCGATCTCGCCCTGCATTTCCTCGCGGAAACTCTGAAAGTTCTCGGTGATGTCCTGGAACCAGCTGCCGATCTTGTCGGCTCCACCGGTGACCTGCAGTGCAGCGAGAGCACCGGCGACGGCCTGCACCGGGGCAGGGAGGTCGAGGAACGCGCCGACAGCGTCGCCGACGAATCCAGCGACCGGGGCGAGCATCTGACCGAATTCGACGGCCGCTCCGCCAGCATCCTGAAGACCGGAGATGATGCCAGGCGTGACGGCCGAAATTTTGTCAGCGGCCGCGGTCGCGAAGCCTTCGAGCGGGCCCTCGATCAGCCCGTACAGGCCGAGTGTGAGTGTCTCGGTGGCGTTTTCGATCGACGCCATCGCACCCGGAAGGCCCTGCGTCTTCGCAGCAGCGACCTCGGCGGCCGCGCCCTGCCGTTCGATCGCCGTATGCATGGCGTCGTACCCGGCCTGGCCCTGCTCGGCCGCGACACCGGCGAGACGCATAGCGTCCGAACCGAACAGAGTCGCCGTCGCCGCTTGATATAATTCAGGTGTCATGCTGGCCGCGGCCTCATCGAGCTGGCCGAACAAACTCGACATGCCGACGAACTGGCCCTCGGCGTCGTAAATCGTCAGACCGAGCTCTTCGATCGCCGCCTGCGCGGGCTTGCCCTGGTCTGTCACCGCGAGAAGCGCGGACTTCAGCAAGGTACCGGCGTCGGAACCCGAGATACCGGCGTTCGACAGCACACCGAGGGCAGCCGCAGTGTCTTCGACCGTCAGGCCGAACTGGTTCGCGACGGCACCGGACTGCTGCAAACCTGCAGCGATGTCGGTGATCTCAGCTGAGGAAGCGTTCGCGGCGTTCGCGAGCACATCGGCCGCAGTCGCCGCATACGAGGCGTCCAACCCGAATGCCTGCAGTGCCTGCGACTGAATCGTCGCCGCGGTACCGGCGTCGATCTGCGCAGCAGCAGCGAGCTGCAGCGTTCCACGCGCAGCCTCCATCGACTGCTCGACCGTGAAACCACCCTTGGCGAGCTCAGTCATCGCGGCCGCCGCATCGGACGCCGACGTCGCAGACAGCTGATTGTCGTTGCCGAGTTCCTTGGCCCGCTCCGACACGGCGGCCATCTGCTGTGCCGTCGCCGACGACACCGCCTGCATCGTGTTCAGCTCGTTCGTAAAGTCGTTGCCGGTCTTGATGACCTCACCGAACGCTGCGGTGACACCACCGGCGAGGATGCCGGCGCCCATGATCTTGCCGAAGGTGCCCGCTACGCCGACTGCACGGCCGAGTCCACGCTCGAGGTCTCCTGCAACACGGCTGACGTCAGCCGCCACCTCAATATCTATGCGGCCACCAGCCAAGGCGCACCCCCTATGAGCGTTTCTTCCGCCTATGAACGGAGTTGTTCGTGGGAAAAATGTCTGGTATTCACAAGCGATGGACACCAGAAAGAAGCTCGTATTTGCCGCCGTCGCCGTGGTAGTTGCTGTCCTGGCAGTGGCGGGCTTCTTAGGAATCAGGCATGAGAACGACAAGGCCGCCGAGCAAGCGCGTCTTGTCACCCAGTCGTGCGAAAAGAGCGCTCGACAACAGAGCTATTCGTCGGCGGCATTGACCCGGAACGTCGAAACAGACTCCAACCTCGTCGTAACCGGCGAAGTTAGTGAGGGCCCGTTCTGGTATGCCTTTACCTGCGATACGAGCACGATTGCTGAGCTTCAGCGTTAGCCGAATTGCCAGCCGCCGATGAGGTCCTTCAGCTTCGGTTTGGTGGGTTGCTCCGCCTTGGGCGCGTATTTCGCCGACTCGTCCCGGTGTCGCTGCAGCAGAGCTGCGGTGATGTCGGGATGGCGTTGCGCCACAGGTGGAATGAGCGGCCGCGGTGAAGGCTTCACCTTCTTGAACCGTTCCCGCTCGGCCTTGACTTCGGGGTCGTCTGGATCGGTGACCCAGGATCGATACTCGGATGTCAGCCAGTAGTCCTTGCGGTCGACCAGCATCGCGAGGTTTTCCGAGTCGCGGGCCTCCTGGTCGAGGACTTCCAGCGCGTGGTTGAGCAAAGCAATGAAGTCCTCGCGGCGCAGCTTGAGAGCCTGCCGAAGGTCTAGGTGGTGGATCCTCTGGAAGATCGCGTAGCAAGCGCCCCAGCCATCCGCCGAGCAGAGGTAGGCAAGAGCGCCACGGCTTCCCCCTCGACGAGAGTGGAGAGCTGCGCGATTTTGTTGACAACCTTGACGCCCTGCTCGATCGAGAGTTTGTCAATCTCCGTTGCGAGCGCTCTGGCGTCGTCCCCGACCACCAGTTCGAGTGCCTGCAGGATCTCGTTGCGGCGCAGGTGCTCGCTGAACTTGAGGTCCTCTTCGGCGCTGTACGTCCGCCGGATGGTGGCGTGCACACCGAAGAGGCTCACGGGCAGTGGTTCCTGCTCGGTGGTGCCGAGAGCGTCGAGCAGGTCGAACGCATCCGGATTCTCGACCGGCTCCGCCGCAGGTTCCGTCGCGGGAACCGTGCGGGGAGCGGCCTTCTTCGCCGCCGTCTTACGGGCAGCGGACTTACGTTGGGTGCCTGGCATGGGTGTCGCCTCTCAGATCAAGCGAGGGGATTGGAATCGGACAGCGGAATCACCGGCGCGAGAGCGAGCAGCTCCATGTCGAAGCCGTCGATCTTGTCGCCGCCGAGCGAACGCGGCGGCGGGGTGAACAGGGTGGCGCGCTCGCAGTAAAGGGCATGCGAGTCGTCCTCGTCCTCCAAGACGAGCAGGATCGCGAACTCTTCCGAGTCGCCGAGGTTCCACTTCCACACACCCGAACCCGTGGTCGTCTCGGTGATCGAACCGCCCTGCAGCAGGGTGGTGATCGTCGCCTTCGAATAGTCGACAGGCTTCAGCTTCAGCCGGTCGCTGCGAGGCGAGCGTGCGATCTTGTACGAGGACTGCCGGTAGTTCCAGATCGGCAGTTCCTTCGTGTCCTGGCTGGGGTTCTGCTCGAACCCGGCCTCGATGCCGCCGAACGCATCCCACACGACCGGGGTGCCGGTGCCGGACGAAGGTGCTTCACCGAACGGGTTCGTCGGAATCGGGGTGCCGGCAGGGGCACGGAACGCGTTGCCGTCCTGCCAGACATAGGCCTTCTCCGGATTTGCGTATGTACTCACGGATTCTCCTTCTGAGGTGAGCTCACGACCGTGAGCATTGGAAGTCCCACCTCGGACGTGCCAGGCGAGCACCCGAGGTGGGACAGTTGAGACGCCCGAATAGGGCGAGTTAGCGGACGGTGAACTTCATTTCGAACCGGCAGATCGCACGGAACAGGGGAAGATCGGGTCCGCGTTCCGTGTCGACGTCGGTGATCGGGCCTTCGTCCCACGTCGCCCGCCACGACGACTGGGTGTCACGGAACCGCTGAATCCTCGCCTTGTGGACAAGCCGCCCCGACAGGTCGGCGATGTTCCAAGCGAGCTCGTCGGGGGCGATGTCGCCGCCGAGGATTTCCCACTTCGGCACCCACACATCGAGCTGCACCAACGGTTTCCGCAGCATCGGGTCCTGCCCGAAATTGGAGACCGCAGCCAACGTGACGAACGGGCCGGTGATCTTGTCGGGGATGTCGGACGTCGACACCGACTCGACGGGCACCTGGTTCGTGAACTCGGGCTGCCCGATCAGGAAGTCGCGGAGCGCGGCAGGCGCGTACGGGGTCACCGTGGTCACGAGCGTCGCCTAGCCCTTCGGCCGCCAGCACCCCGAGGCTGAAAGCCGGTGTATTTGCCGTGCTTTCGTGCCGCGTTCGTCAACGACGCCGCACCCCGAGACTTCGACGTCCCGTACTCCTTGTAGAAACCGAGCGGGTCGTCGTTCACCGCGAACACCCGGTCGCCTTCGACGACGACGTGCGAGTTGTTCGCGAACTGACCGGACCTGCGGGGGGCCGTGCCACGGAACTCCTGCGCAATCTGAATGGCGATTTCCTCGCGCTTCGGTGTGGACGCTTCGCGGGCCTCCCGCTCCGACTGCCTGCGGAAGACCCGGACCCTGGCGACCATCAGTCCTTCTTCGGCTCCGCGACCTTCGCGTCAGCGGCGGCCTTCGGATCAGTGCGAGGAGCCTGAACGCGAGCAGGCGTCTCGACGACCGGCCGCGCAGCAGGCTCGTCGACAGGAACCTCCTCGACAGGGGCTTCCTGCGACTTCACATGCTTCTCGTATGCCTTCGAATGCTCGTCGGCCCAATGCTCGACACCGTCGGCATCGGTGTAGGTGACAACAGCCATGGGATTACTCCAAATCGTTTGTTCGCCGCACCATCACGGCGAGGTAGGAAGGTTTACGTCCACCGCGGATGTGGCGGCGGGACCGCGCATTAGCGACGACCTGATAGCGGAGACCATCCGCATCGATCAACTCGTCACGAGATTCAGGTAGTGGACTATCAGGCTCCAGCAGCAGCACGTACACCGACGTCACATGCCCGTCGTCGAACTCGACGTTGCCCGCGTCGACGGACGACGCCGACAGTTGCCGCTGCTGCAGCAACCCACGCACCGGAATCGGTTCGGGCTTCACCCCGGGCTTCTTGTTTCCGGTCGACGGATCGAAAGTCGGCGCGCCAGAGGGTCGTTGAAGCCGCCACTGTTCGGGAAATTTCATCAGCCCGGCGCAATCGAAAACGACTTCGACGTCGTCACCGGAGGCGTCAGCCGCGCCTTCTGCTTGTCCGTCATGTAGACGAGCTCCTCGAAATCAGCCGACGAAAAGTTGTACTCGGTGGTGACCTCAGGGAACTGCTCCGACTTGATATTCGGGCCGATCCGCATGTTGTCGAGCGCCCGAGACACCATCACGCAGATGACGCCCTTGACGAGATCGATGTCCAACGCGGCAGACTCGACCGACGCGTCGAGCGTCGGAACTTCCTGCCGCGCAACAGCGGACGCGAAGCGGATCAGGAAGAGGACCTGCGGCAGCTGCGCCTCGGAGAACACCTCCGAACGGAACGTCTGCAGATCCCCTTCCGAGATCAGCGGGTAGGCCACGAATCAGGCCTTGGCTCCGGCAGCGGCCTTCTCGGCTGCTTCCTTGTCGGCCTTGGCCTTTGCTGCAGCGGCGGTACGCTTCTCCGCGGCGGTCGGCTCGTCCGAGTCGTCGGAGCCTTCCTTCGCGATGAGTCCGTCGCCGAGCAGACGCTTGATCGCGTCAGCCGAAATGTCCGACGGCACGGTTGCACCCTGGTACAGGTACTTGATCTTGCCGTCCGAGCCGTTCACGCCGACGAGCGGCGCTGTCACGATGTGTCCCATGTCAGTTTCCCCTTACGCCGCGATGCCGGTGATGCGGATGGCTGCGCCGGGTTCGTTGACGTACGGCACGCAGACACGGCGGGCACGGACGCGCCACTGGTCGTTGTCGTCGTCGCGGATCGACTTCGTCTCGATGACGTCGCCGGTGTAGCCCTGGCCGAGCTTCTCGTCGGCGATGCCTCCGAGAGCGTTGGTGTCGATCAGCCACGCGCCGGCTGCGGGCAGGTTCGACGTCGGCAGCAACGTCAGGCCCGCGACCTGACGGAACTGTCCGGTCGACACGGCGTTGTCGCCGGTCTCACGGGGAAGCAGCGTCGACAGCTTCTCGTCGGACGCGAGGATCGCCCAGGTGGCGTCGTCGACGACGATGACGTTCGGGTCGTAGCCCTTGTTCAGGGCAGCGACCTTCGCCTTCGCGAGCATGATGTCGCGCAGGATCGTCGCCGAGCTGCCCGTCCACGGGTTCGCCGCAGCCTGGGTGGCAGTGACCTGGGAAGCGATCAGCGACAGCGACAGACCGTCGACGGTCTTCACCAGCGTGTTGACCAGACGCTGGAACGCCTTCTCCACGGGGGAGAAGTTCGAGCGCTTGATCTTCTCGTCGGTGATGGGCACGTCCTGGCCCCACTTGGTGACCTTCACGGCCTGAGGCGTGCCGTCACCGAGGCCCGCGAGGGGGTACTCGGCGCCCGGCGTGATCGCCTCGGGTGCACGCTCGGTGTACAGCGGGTCGTCCTGCTCGAACACCACTGCGCCGCCGGACACGTCGGTCCGGGAGGTCAGGATGATGTCGGAGATGAAGCGCTGCTGCGCGATCTCGTTGACGCGCTTCGCCACGACGGTCGGGTTGGCGAGGAATCGGTTGATCGAGGTGATGTCGCCCGAGAACGTGGGCGGCCCCGATGGGTAGGTGATGGCCACGGTGGCCCTCCTTCAAGACTGGGAGCCGCTCGGCCCCAGGGGGAATGGGATGTGTTGGGGCGGCGCGTCAGCGCAGCAGGACGCGGACCTTGCCGGACGCGGCGGCAGCGAGCGCGACGCCGACGACCTGGTCGGCGGTACCTGCACCGACAGTTGCAACGGCGCCGGCCGCTGCGGCGACGACATTCGCGCCAGCAGCGATCGCGCCGGACGCAGCGAGCTCGTGCACGCCGCCGGCGTGGACGGTGACCTTCTCGCCGGACGCTGCATCGAACGCGGCGACACCGAGCCATGCGGCAGTCGCTGCCGAGGTCGGAGCGACGGTGTCGTTGCCGGACACCGCAACCAGCTGTCCGCCGGTGACGGCTGCCGAGGTAGCGATCGGAAGATCGGCACCTGGCTTACGGATGGGAACGTATTCGGCCATGTCAGGGCCTCACTTTCGATTCTGGGAAGATCCGTAGAACTCCCCGTAGAGGAGGTCGTCCGCGGTCTGCGGGGGACCGGGTTGAGCACCCTGCGACGGCACCGGAGCAGGAACACGCGGCGCGTTCGGATCCACCACAGGGGGTGGAGGAGTGGCAGGGGCCAGAGTTGGCTGGATGGTCGCCCAGTCAGCAGCCAGCTCTTCGGGCGTCGCGCCCTTGAGTCGGTCGATCCACACAGCGGGGACCGAATTAGCGATCGCGAATCGGAGCCGAAGGTTCTCGGCTTCCTTTTCCTTTGCGGCGGTGTCCCGTTCGGCGCCGAAGTTCTGCGCTCGTTCGAGTTCGGAGAGCTTGGCGTCTTCCGCGGCCTTCGCGTCGGCAGCCGCCTTGTCCTGAAATTCCTTCAGCGCCTTCTCGGCAGCGGCACGTGCTTCACGTTCCGCGTCGAGGGCCTTCTTTCCGGGGTCACCGAGACCGTCGGGATACTGCGGATCCGGCGTCGCGCCGGGTGCAGGCGAAGGTGCAGCTGGGGGAGTGGCCGGGTCAGCCGGCGGGGCCGCGGGCGGCTGCTGCGCAGCAACATCCGCGGGAGTGGGGACAGGTGCAGCCGGTGCGGTCGTAGCCGGAGCGGGAGCAGTCATCGGATGGAAACCTCCAGGAAGGGTTGGACACGTCATCGCGACGTCGACCACCCCAGATCGCCTGAGGCGGTTTAGATCCCCACGGCGTGGGGAAGAATTTGGGCATGAAAAAACCCCGCAGCGCGTGGCTTACGGGGCTAAGAGGGTGTGTACGGTTATTCGGCGAGTAGTTCGTCGAGTGTGTGGCCGCCCTTGGCGGCGGCTTTCTCCCAGTACTCACGGTTCTCGTCGGTGAGTCTGGTCGGGGTGTTCGGCGCCGATTCTTCCTGCGGATCGAAGTCAGGATTGATCCGCAGGCGGGCCTTGATCTCGGCGTCGGTGAACACTTTCCGCGCCGGGTGAACGTTGCCGAACACGTCGAGGTAACGGTAGTTGCCCAGCACCAAGTTCGGCAGCATCATGGCAGGACCCCCATCCGTCGGAACGTCCAGGCAAGTATATCCATCGCTTCACGGCTGCCACCTGAGATCGCTGCGAGCTGAGCAGGGTTGCCCATCACGAGCGCGGCGTAGCCTTCCGCGATCCACTCTTCCCGGCCGGACACCGAAGTGCCCTCCGATCCCGATCGGTAGTAGTCGTTCACGCCAGAGTTCGCCTCGACGAATTCCTTGTGCGCCCACTGGATGTACGGGTCGTCGACGAACCGGCCCACCGTGTAGTCGACTGGTTCCTGAGCTCGTGCCACGATGCTCGCAGGCAGGTTCGGGTTGCCCTGTTCCTGCCAGCGGACATCGATCGGATTGTCTCGCAGCGTGTTCGAGTCCAGCGCGTGCCCGATCTCGTGCGCGACGACGTTCACCGAACCGTGCGGCGCGTCCGTCGAGATGACGACTGCCTTGATCTGGTTTTGGTAGAACGAGATCGCATCGATCGGACGGCCATCGGCACTGGTGATTCCGTCGAACATCGCCGCGAACGGGCCTTCCGATACCTTCCGTGACGCCACAACCCGGACACCTGTGTCACCGAGGATCTGTCGGGCGGCGAATGGCACAGATAGGAAGTCGTTCTCGAACTGGAGCCGCTCCATGAAGCCGACACGACCATCGATCTCGGGTGTCACCGGCTCGTTCGCGCTGAACCCAGCGGGTTCGCGAGCGACCGTCAAGCCTCGGGCGGCGCCAGCAGGCGAAGGGGCGACGTCGACCTCATCGGTATCCCCTTCGACCATTCGCCAGAACTTCTCCTGCGCAGCCATTTTCAATGGTGCCGGCGCCGAAGGATCGCCGATCAGCCGCATGTTCAGGCCGGACTTCAGAACCTCGTCGAACACCTCTCGGAGCTGTTCCGAGTCGCCGATGTCGAAGTCCAATTCCTCCATTGCGGCGGCAAAGTCGCTGTACTCGTCGACGAACTCGCCGCCCTTGACTGACTTCACAACCTTCGGGGACCCAGTCACATCTACGGGAAGCGGTCTGGACTCAACCCGGCGGTGCTTCTGCAGAATCGACCACAACGCGGACCCGATTTCTTCCGACTCCAAGAAATCTGCATCCGGGTCGTTGATTCCGGCGACATTCAGCTTGGTTTCGATGATCTCGTTGGTGACGGCCCGCATGTCGAAGTCGCTCGTTCGTGCACCACCAGTCAACCGGCCCGCTGGCGCGTCTCTGTAGCTCGAGGCCGCCTGATAGCTGAGCCAGGAATGCACCGACTGGTTTACCTCGTAGAGCTTGTTCTGCGACAGCGACTCGACATCGGTGCCGCGGTAGGTCGTCAGGTAGCCCTTGAACGGTGCACCGGTTTTCGCCCGGTTCTCGTCCCACTTCAGCTTCGCTGCCGCCGACTCGGCGGCCTTCTCGGCCGCCAGCACTGCATCGTCCTTGACCTTCGCCGCACTGATCAATTCATCCAGACGGCTGCGGATTGCCGTGTCGACACCGGGCAGGATGTCAGGATCGATCAGATGCTCGACATTCAAGCCGTCCGCGAGGATCTCGTCGACTAGCGTCGGCGCCTGTGCGGTGCCCGAGACTCTGAATCGACCCGGGCGTACATCGAAATTGATGTCGTCACGCCCGAGTTGCTTCAACGCGACCGCGACCCGCAGCGCATCCGCTCGATCGCCTGTTTCGATGCTGGTGCTCGAGTACGGCCGAGTGACGCCGCGGTGCGGCGACTCCGACATGTACGTCCGGTTTTGACCGAAGATCGAGTCCAGCACCGCGGTGGTCGAAGCACGATCGTTGACCGGCTTGTAGATGTACTCCAGCGGCTGGACGTTCAGCCCAGCCTGCAGGACGGAATCCGCGATCTCAGGCAGGTCGTAGGCGACAGGGTTCAGTGGCGTCGCACGGTCGATCGGATCTTTCCGCCGATTCAACTCCAACCGCAGATGCGCCGAAATCCCAGCAGCGGTGTCCAACACCTGCTGCGGTGTCGCCTCAGCGAGCGGCACCGGCACTTGCACCGGCGGACTCGGTCGCACAACCGGCGGCGACGACATGACCCGACCGGATGCGATGACCCGATCCAAATCGACCGTCGGTAGCTGGTGCAGCGGAACGTTCAGCAGCTCGTCGAGATCCGGCACCAAACCGGTGCGAGACCCAACACCCGAAGCAGGACCGGAGCGTTCGAGCACGTAGCCGTTCAGCTTCAGCAGCCGCAGCGCATCCTCGCGGGACTCGGCGACCTCGTAAATCGCTTCCGGCATCAGTCTCGGCGTCGTCGTCGGAGTCCGGCCGCGCGCACGAATCAGCTTCCCCGCGACACCGCGCTTCGTTGTGCCCTCAGTCGTGTACGCCAGCTGCCGCCCGTACACCTGCGCTCGCTGCATCCCACGGTCCGCGTTCACGACCTGGCTGATGTCTGCGCCGTCCCGGATGGCTTGCGCGGCAGTCGGGCCGAACGCCGCATCCTGCTCGACCTTCGACAGCGAACGAAAGTAGCGGTCCGGGTCGACCGAGATCTCGGACGCGATCTTCTGCGTCGACGGAACGTGCCGGCAGTCGCACCGCGGGTGCCGTCTGAATCCGGCACTCCACTTGTAGAACCGGCCAGCCAGGATCACGCACCGCGCACACGACGGCGGATTCAGCATCCGCACATATCCGACCGACGGGCGAGCTGTGATGCCAACGGATTCCGCGGCACGACCCGTGTCCGACAGTGTCGTCTGCACCAGCATCTGCAACACCTCGGCGCCCGCCGACAGCGCGTCAGCCGGAGCCAGTCCCGAGGCGACAGCAGTCTTGGACTCGATCACCGACCGGTACATCGCGTCGCCGAGCTCGACACCGCCGCCGGTCACACCGACGAACGACTCCGGCACGACGTCCGCGAGCACGTCAGGCTGCAGGCCTTGCTCGTCGAGAACCGTCGGGACAAAGTCGACAGCGAGGTTCGCCGACGCCAACTGCGCCTGCTCCACCGAACCAACCAATGTCGGCGCGATCTGGTCCCACGACTCGTCGAAGTCGTTGCCCATCCGCAGCCACAGCCGCTTCACCAGCGCTAGCGTTGCAGCGGAAATCCGCTGCTGGCCGAGCCAGTACGCGCCGACAGAATCAGGCAGCGCCACCGGTGACATCCTGGAAGCTACGGTTCACGCGGTCGAGTTGCGGATCGACCGCGGCTTCCAAGTCCATCTGCCGCATCTGCTTCCGCTGAGTCTCCGTGTACCCGAGATCGATACGCGTCTGCTCCAACGGCACGATCTTTGACTCGTACTTCTTGACCGCAGCGTCAGCCTTCTGCGACTCGGTCGGCGTGGACGGGTCACGCCACACCGTCTCGAGCGAATAGTCACGCATCTCCAGCTCGGACTTGCCGCGCATGAACATGAGGTTGATGCGCTGCACATCCTCGTGCGCGCCACCAAGGAACGTGTGCTTCCGCTCGATGCGCTTCACCAGCTGAATTTCCGACGACCGGATCGCATCCGCGGACGCAGGATTGTCGCCGACGAAGCCCATGTAATGCGGTGGCAGCGCAGCCATCTGCGACGCCAACTGCGCCAGCAGCTTGATCGTCGAATGAAAGTTCGCGAGATCAGCCTCAGCGAACTGGCCGACCTTCACATTCGGGTTCTCGTTCGCCCAGATCCGTGATTTGATCTGCTGCCACGCCGTCACACGACGACCCGACGGATCCTCGAAGTCCTTCGCCGTCAGGCCGAAAGCCCACCGGCGAGGCATCGCATGGAACTCGCCCGAGATCATCATGTCCGTCGCCATCTTGTTCGCGGCATCCGCGAGAGGCAGCAGATCCTTGAACTCGGTGGTGCCGTTCGGACGCAACGTTCGAGGACGGTTCACCAGCGGAACGACAGGAACGACCCCGAAGTTGTGCTTGTCCTGGAACTCGCCCTTCGCCCACGCGCCCTGTGTCTGCACGAACTCCGACGTCTCCATCGGCGTGTACACGAGCGCATGCTCGACGTCGTCGAGATCCTTCCACCGCTTGATCGCGGCAGTCACCTTCTGCGTCGCCGGGTCCCGCTGCGCCCACATCTGAAACGGCGACTCGATCGAGTTGATCGGCGGCATCCCCTTCTCAGGGTTCGTGCCGATCGTCACGTACGACCGCGACAACGAGATGGAATCGAGGTGCGCCTGCTGCGACTTCTCGTCCATGTTGTTGTACTGCCACCACGACCACAGCTCGTCGTCGCCGGAATCCATGTCCGCGAACCGGAATCCCTCGACATCGAGACGGTTCTCGTAGGCGTCGGCGACGAACCGCGCCCAGTTGATTACCAGCTCGGCGACCGTCTCGCCGATCTCGTCCTTCATCGCCTCGGACATGTACTTCAAGGGCTGCTCGCCCTCGTAGTAGTTGTCCCACTTCGTCAGGTTGTCGACGTCGACGCGGAGCCCTTTTTCGAGCTCCGGGATCAGCTCCAGTGGTGTCTTGTCGGCCACGACACCCCCATTCAGTTCAGAAAACGATCATTCGGCTGCTCACCTGGTTCGGTTCGGGCCAGCCAGCTGCCCAGGAATCCGCAGCTGCCTCATGTGCGACGATTGATGCCATTGCGGCGTCGATCTTTTGGTGATCGGTGGGTTTGCCGAGAACGTATTTCTGGCCTGGCTTCGCCACTTTGCGTGCGTTCGCGATGTGAATCGCGGTGATCGGGCAACCGTCATGCGATATGCGCCCGGTCGCGAGATCCGTCTCGAAACGGCGGATCGACTCGTACATCTGATTGACACGCCCTGTGTGCCACTCGAAGACGTGCTCCTCGCCGTGGTTTCGTGACCAATCACCGATCTCCGAGTACCAGTCCTGCGGGTCGCAGTACATTCGCTCGACCTTGTACCTGTCGAAGATCTCGTCGACCGCTGCATGGACCTCGCCGCGAGGAATACGGCCTTCCCACTCACTCGGATCCCAGATCGTCGGGAGATCGTCAGGCCCGTACCGAGGAGTGAACTGAACGCCATCTCGTGTCTCGCAACGGATCGCGGTCCAGTCATTGTTCTCGGAACCGTCGAAGCCAACGGCCACCTGAGTTCCGGCCGGTGGGTTAGGAAGCCACAGCATCGACGTACCTGTCGTTCCACAAGCCGTCCCGCAACCACGAGCCCTGGCCGTACACAAGACGATTCCCGAAGAACCGCTCAGCCTGAGCTGGGTCGGTCTCGCCGATCTCCAGCGCTTCCGCCTCGATCGAGTCGAGGTTCACCCACGGCGAACCCTCGTACACGTACTTCAGGATCTTCCGACGCTCACGCTTGTTGCCCCACGAAAGGCCAACCGGCGGAATGCGGTAGAACTTGAACACGTCAGTCACCCGCGACTCGTAGGTCTGCTGAGCGGTCGAGTTCTCGGCCGGATCCCACGCATTCGTGGTCTCCATCGTCCGACCGTTCATGCCGGCTGCGCCGCGACGCTGATCCTGAGCGACCTTCAGCATCTTGTTCGACCGCGTGTACAAGCCGGACTCGTCGTGCAGCACCCAGGACACCGGGTTACCGACACGACCATTCGCCGACGACGTCACTGCGTCGATCCGGTCGAAATCCTCACCCGGACTTTCGCCTGCGATTCGAACGAAACCCTCGCGCACGAACAGCAACTCGGACAGGGGCCCAAGACGGATCATCGCCGTCAGCGGCCGATAGACGTTGTCGACCTGGTCCTCGTTCGTCGCAGTCAGCTGAATGACTGGCGACGGATGCCGCATCCCCATCGGCTCCCCCGGCTCATACGGAAACTCCCAGCCGCACGAGCACCCGTAGTCAGAGCACGCATACCCGTCATCGCGACCAGCCCATCCGAGGAACTGACTCGGGCCGACAGCCTCGAACGTCGCCATCGATGCCGACCACGGTCCCTTGCCTGTGTTGCAGGTCGGAATCATCTCCCGGCCGGCGAGGAACACGTGCGAGTCTGCAGCGACAGTCAGGCATTGCGTGGGGACAGTTTCGACGCGCTCCACACTGACAATCCGACGGTGACCGAACTGGGCGTGACCGCGGCCAGGGGAACGTAGGCGTTCCTGCTTCCGATCCAAGCCGAACACCGGCATATCGCTGCGAGCAGAGAAAGCTATGCGCCACTTTGGGCCAGTCACACGGCCTTTCAACGTCGCGTGACCCGAGTAGCACTTCGGCCGGATACCAAGCGACGCGAGGAGCTCAAGCATCCCGTCGCGGAGGGCTGAAAGTGTGGTCGTGAACTCGCACTTGCCCTGACGCTCGTCGCAGTGCCCGTCCGTGTCCATCAAGCCCTGCAGCAACGACCAACGTTGCTTCTCCGATGACCGCAAGTACTCAGCCGGAATGTGCTTGTTATTCAACACGCCCAGCCGTCGAAGTGTCGCCTTCAACCCGACGACGCCAACCCGCTTCTCGACCTTGTGGCGCCGAACTTCGTGACCCGCGAGCTCAATGTTCTCCCAGATCTGGACGTCCAGTCCAGTGAGTCGACCATCATCGGAATTACCGTCACCCAGCCATGCACCCAGCGTGTATGGGTCAAGCAGCAACTCGGCGTCGGGCAACTGCAGCGGCTTCGCATTCGGGACACGGAACACCCGCGCACCATCGCGAACCAAGTTCCCCACGAGATCCTCGGTCCGCACCCGCATCGGCACGTACTTGGACGACGGATTCCGCCACTCGACCCACCACTGATGGTCCTTGCACGCCGTCAACGACGAACCGTCCGAAAACGCCACCCGGTATGTATCCGAATGCCAGACAGGAGACTTCGACACGACACGGGTGGGGTCACCCTGCTCGTCGAACACGAAATCTCCGACTTGCAGAGCCGCCATCGTCGACCAACCGTCAGGAGTAGCGATCGGCGTATCCAGCGCCAACGCCTTCTGCGGCGCGACGATCTGAGCTCGGCGATAGGTGAACGCCTGGTTGAACAACGGCTGCCCGTCGATCCACTCCACGCCCGGTCGGATCCGGTAGTAGTTGGCGGAGCACCAGAACTGCCAATCCGACCACACGAACTCGGCGCCACGGTTGTAGCCGTCCGGGATCCGGCAGTGCTGCCGAGTCCACGCTTCCCCAAGATCACCAAGAGTGGGGAAGTCGACCAGGAAGCCGTCAGTTGCCTCCACCGGCGACCGCCCTCAAACGGCGAGCTGGACGAGGCTTCGCCTCCGACTTCGCAGCCGTTGCTCGCTTCGATTCACGGGCCGCGCCGACTTCATCCGCGACGATCTGCCAGCCGTTCTCTTTCAGTCCTGCGGGACTGAGTCCGATCTGATCGGCAAGCCGCTGTGCCTGGACAGCGTCGGCGGCCGGCGAATCGGGATTCTCGGCGCGCACTGTCCAACGGACCCAGAGCCCGACCGAACGGTGACGCCACTTCTGGCCGACCCACTGCGTCGCCTGCGGAGTTCGCCACGCCTCTTTCCACACATCCCGTTCCCGTGCAGTCGCACGAGACAACGGCCAAGCCGGAACCCGACCAGTGAATCCCTCCGCCGGAAGGTCCACCAGCGAGATCCCCCTTCGGTCGGACCGAGCAGAGTTCGGATCTTTCTGCGGCCCGGATCTGTTCCGAGCACCGCCATGACCGGCCATGTGATTTCTCCTCCGTGGCATCGCGCCACAAACGGAAGCCCGTCGGCATCGCGCCGACCGGATGGAACGAATCTGCGTGCCGGCCGAGCGCGCAAAGGCGCTGGGGCACAGCCGAGGAAGCTACAACCAAAGTGCTGGACATCGAAGGCGGTCCGGAATTCTTGAACCCTCCGCGCCATCGGCTGACCTCCCCCGCGGCGAAACGCGGGTGGGGGGTCTGGGGGTCACCCCCCGCCCCGGTGTTTCCGCTGGTCAGAGGCTTGCCGGATTGTCGTTACCGATGCGAACGAGTTTACGTTTCCGCTGGTCAGAGCTGGTGTCAGAATCGGGCGGCCTGGCGGGAGTTGCAGGATCGGCAGGTGACGGAGAGCGGTCCGCGTGGGTCGCCGCCGAGGGCGATAGGGGTCACGTGGTTGGCGGTGAGGCCGCCGTCCCGCTCTGTGAGGTAGTGGGCGGGGCGTCCGATTCCGGGGCACCATTCGCCGTTGATCGCTCGGTGGGCGTCGACGGCTGCCTTGCGGCGTGCCTGCTCTTCACCGTCGCGTGTGGCCTTCGTGGGGACTGTCGCTCGTTGATGTCGTTCTCGGTCCTTTGCATGCTCCCGGCACAGGGGGCCGGCCTGCATGCGTGGGCATCCGGCGATGCGGCACACCTTCAGCGTGGCGCGTGACACTACTCGTGGAGCTCTCTGCCGTCGAGGCTGTGGTGAGTGACCAGCCAGCCCATGCTGCCGTCGTCGCGTGGTACAGGCTCGGTGGTTGGGCCGCACGGGCAGTCGCCGTCGAGGTGTTCGATGAGGTCGTCGACTGGCACGACGTGGATGTCGCCGGTGGCCATCAGTCTTCGCCGAACAGGACTGCGCTCGCGATGCCGTCCTCACGGATAGAGGCGACATTGAGAATGCCTTGGCTGTCTCCGATGTCCATGCTGCTTCGCTTGAAGAACGACCATGCCACCAGGTCGTCATCTCCGTCGAAGTAGCTGGCCTTCGAGACGAGGTACCAGGCGGTGATGATCTTGCCGCTGTCCGGATCGTCCTCGCCGTACGCGACACGGGCTTGTTCGATCGCGGCTTCGATGGCGTCGTCGGCTGCGATCTGTTCGGGTGTGCGTGACACTGACTGGCTCCGTTCGGTGTTCGCTTACCCGCCGGTGAGGGATGGTGACTTCATGCTGGTCAGAAGCGTGAGTCGTGTGGGTATCGGGCGAGGAGATTGTCGAGCCGCTCAGTCTGAACCAGCTCGGCGTCGAGGTCGCCGCGCTCCCTAGCTCCGAGGACGAGGAGGTAGGCGTCGGTGATCTGCTGCTCGAGTGACGGCATCAGCAGCCATCCTGCTCAGGATGCTGCGGCCCGTAGTTGCAGACGAAGCGGTTACCGCCAGCAGTGACTGTGATGCGATGCTGGCCATGATGATCCGACTCAGACACTGTGTACGACTGCGGTGCAAGGCGATACGCGATCGCATGCAACAGGTTCGCGATACGCGTCATGACCGTGCCCGTCGAACAGCCCAACGGATGACTGACGCCACGATCTCGGACCACCAGTCGGCGAGCATGGTCAGCGCCGCAGATTCTCGATCATCGAGCGGATGTGCGCGATGGAGATCTCCGTCGCGCCGGACATCTCAAAGGCCCTCAGATACTGGTCAATCAATACGTACGGGATAACCGTGTCATCGGCTAGGAGCGCGCGAGCCTCAGCGAGCATCGCTACATCCTGCGTCCGGTGTAGGTCAGGCTCTGCTGGATTCCCTTTGAGATTGCCTCGTTCACGCCCGGCGCACTGTGAACGTTGCACTTCATCACCACAGGCTTGATCGGGGACAGGTGGTTCGCGGTCACACGCAGAACCTCAGCCAACCAACTACGCATGACTCGCCACCCACTCCGTTGCAACCCGTCCCGCATAATCCAGGACTAGAAGTTTCTCGCTGGTTTCTGCCTGGACGATGCTTGCGGTGTGTACGAACCCACCGACCCGAGCTGCCGAGCGGTCATACGTGACGTAGACGCCGCGATCGGAGAACGCTTCATTAGCGATAGCGCGAGCCGAAGGATCGGCAAGCGGGATGGTGCACCGAGTGTCCGTGCATTTCCATCCATCCGCCGCCGAGCCGAGGAGTTTCCATTCCTCGCCCCAGATATTCACCGCAGTCATGCCGACACCTTCCCCGCACGTGCAGCCTGCTGAAAGGCCAATCGCGCGTCGCTGACGACATCGTCGTTGAATGCTGCCGGGTTCATACCCAGCGCCTCGCAGAGTTTGCCGAATGCATTGTCGAATAGCGAACCGGCCTCCACTGCCGGGACGAGATCGCCGACAGCGTTTCGGACTGTTTGCCCATCTTCCTTTACGCACGCCCAAGTTCCAGCGGCGTGTGTACCGACATTGCCTTTACCTGCGATCAGGTGCAATCCACCGCGTTCATCGACATGCCATTTCGTGGCTGTCGGATATTCGACCGTCGAGCGGTGGTCGTCGGTGCGCATGCGGACAGTGATCATGATGATCTTTCTGGTGATGGTGGTGGTACTGCTCAACCCGGCATTGGCGGGAAGTGAGTTGGCTCCCTGCTCCGTGATCGCACGGACACCCGGGGGAGGATGCTGGGGAAGTCAGGGAGCCAAGACTGGGATACAAGAATGTCGGTGCAACTGGATTTGGACACAGTTCACCGACAGGGATCAGCGTAGCATTTGATGTCGCGAACGCGACATGACACGCGACATCGCGACATCATGCAACTTTCGCGCAGCCAATCGCCGCCGCCAGCAACTCAAACGACGTCGGCGGCCAAACCGTCCCACACGAGAGGCAGCGAGCTTCCTGGGCCGTCACCAACAGCGCTGGCTGCTTCACGTTCTCGTCGAGGTCATCCCGACGCCACACCGTCTTCGCCTCGCACTGTGGGCAGGCGCCAGTCACCTCCACCTCGGAGACGCCGTCGAGCAGGTTATTGATTGTCTTCACCCAGCCGCGAATGGTCAGCGCCCACTTCTGTAGCTCGGACGAGTCCTGCGGCCTCCAACCCATATGGGGAAGATCTGCAAGGAGAGAAAGGGTATGGCCTCGGTGAGGCGCCGCCCACTCCGCTACGGTTCGCTCGATACGCTCCACCAGATCGAGACCGGCAATCCACACCGAAGGCCGGGATCGGAACGCTGACTTGCCTTCGCCTGACTGTTGTCCGTGCAGAGCAGTCTTCAGTTGCACGTACAGGTTCGGCGCCGTGTACACCTGCCCGTCAGCATCTCGCATCGTTTGGACCTTGATGAGGTCATGGATGGCGTCGTCGAGTGCCGTGATGGCGGCTGGCAGGTATTCAGCATCGGTAGTAACGCTCATATTCTCGACTTCCATTGTGGGACAACGGTATACGGAATCAATTGTACCGGACATGCACCAAAAACTCGAGCTGTCAACACCCCTGGAAAGATAACGATTTACAGCAGGTCAACCCGTCAGTCCCTCTCCCACCCGAAAGCATCCGCAGGCAACCCGTCCGTCTCCACCGGCGACACGAACACCTCAGTACGGGTAACAGTCACCGTCTTCCGCACCCCACGAATCTCCGGAAACGTGTACTTCTCCCAACCGGAATCAGGATTCAACGCCTTGAGGTCGGCCACAGCCTGCTTCAAATCACGGTTACCACGCAGATGACTTTCGATGGCGGCCTCACGCGTCGGTCCCGACGCATAGCGATCACTGTCATCGGTGACTGTC
Source organism: Rhodococcus sp. B10 (assembly GCF_011770055.1). Lineage (NCBI taxonomy): Bacteria > Bacillati > Actinomycetota > Actinomycetes > Mycobacteriales > Nocardiaceae > Rhodococcus > Rhodococcus sp. B10. The sequence goes on from NZ_JAAFYV010000029.1 coordinate 42,904, forward strand.
GCCCACTCCACCCGCGTCTGCGTGAACTCGTGAGTCGATCCCGACAGGATCGCGGGGATGAGGTCATCAGACGCCTTCGGGCCTTTCACGCGCCCATCTTTCACTGTTCCCCCTCCACTTCCGCCCATGTGCCGCACGATGGTTTCCGCTTGGTAAGTACCTCGACCGCAATCGGGCGACCTTGTCTGTCGCAGTGACGTTTCATCGCGAATCCGTGCTTGTCCGTGTAAAGCCGAATCCGCTCGGAGTACGCGATACTGCCGATGACGACTTCCGGCGGACTCTGCAGGGTGAACGATTCGATTCGGGCCGAATGAATGTCTTCGCATCGAAACCACACCGGCTCCGCGAGGACGTCGTCTAGAAGTTCTCCGTCACCAAAGTACTGCTTTGGGGCGAGAGACCGTTCCGCCGCGATAGCTTGGACCGCCGAGTTCTGTTCGAGCACAGCCGCTATCCGCCGCAACGTCGCAACCTCCTCACGCTGCAACGCCAACCTCTCCTCGCGGTACTCCGACTTCCTCACGACTCACCCAGCCAATACATGACAGCCAGGAACGCGAGCACGAGTCCGAAGCTGACGACCAAAGCCCATTCACTCACTGGCAGATCGCTTTCTGTGTCGTCGGCCATTCGAACGGAAGCCGTGGCGGCCACAGCCTCACCGTCACGACGAGCGGCGGATTTGCGTCCTGGAGGATCCGCGACATCTGGTCGCCCCAACGCTTCTGACGACACTGCGGGCAGTAGCAGAGCATCCAGTCCGCTGCATACGAGTTGTCCATCAGAAGTCTCCTGGCGCGACCTGGAAGCAGGGCAGGCCAATCTCCCGCCACATTTGCACGACCTGCGTTCGATCATCGAATACGGCCTGCACGTTGTACCGGTGGCGCACATGCTTGTCGAACAGTTCAGCCTTCACGACGGCGTCCTTGCGTCCGTCACCGTTCTGGCGCATCAGCAGCTCGTCGAAGCGGACGTCGAAGCGATGAAGCCACGCCGCCGTGTCTGCTAGGCAGGAATCTTCGCGGCCGGACATCACGATGATCTTGCCGTCGAGCCGATCGATAACCTCTGCGACGTGAACCACCAGCGTGTCCTCGGAGACGCGCGTGTAGTCGTACGGTCCACGGTCGCCCATCGAAGCGAGGGTGCCGTCGACATCGACGATGTAGGCGCGCGGCGAAGACAGGTCCGGCACATACGGTGCTGGCTTCACCGCGACGTCAGGCCGCACCTCGATCGGCTGCCACGACTTGATCGGGAACCGTGCCGCCATATCGCGGATCGCCGTCTCGCCGACGAACCGGCCACCCTCGACTGCACGGTGCTTGTCGCGGCGTAGGCATTCCTCCAACGGCGTCGGGACATCCTGCGTCACGAAGTCGGCGCCCACCTGTTTCGCCAGAGACGCGATCTCGCGGGCGTACTTCATCCGCAGATTCGTATCATCGAACACCACCGAGACGCCATTCTCGAGCAGATGTTTCGCCGCGGTGTGCTGGGCGATCGTGACGGCCCGCTCTTGTAGATAGGTGCCAACACCATCGACAGCGAACAGGGACGCACGGAGATCGTCTCGGTTCAGCCGGGCACGCCTCTCCGGGTCCTCGGCGACCCAGGTGCGAGCCCACGTCGTCTTACCGGATCCTGGGTAGCCGCGCGTCGCGACGACGACGGTCATGCGACTGCCTCCGAATGGTCGAGCATGAACGTGTCACCGCGGGGTTTCAGGGTCTTCCAGATGGCGGTGTTCATGCGGTCCTGCTGGCCGTCGAGGAGGCAGAACAGTAGCGGCGTGTTGTCGTGACGTTTCGCGATCTCGGCGAATTCTCGGCGGTCACCAGATGGCGCGATTTCGCGGATCGAATCGAATGCGGCGCGCGCAGTGTCCGCTATGGCCCGGTGCTGCTTCTGCAGCGTGAGCCAAGTCTTGGTGAGCCAGTCGTGGAATTCGTCGGGCAGGTCGAGAACGAGATCCTCGAACGGCTTCCCGGCGGCGGCATGCTCCCACACCGTCTTCTCGGACATGCCCGTCACGATCTTGTGGAGCTGCACGTACCGTTCCAGCTTCAGCTTGACCATGGTGCCGTCTTGGAAGTGGACGACGAAGCCCTCGGCGTTGTCTCGGACTGGCGCTCGAAGTGCCTCCCCGAGAGTGGCGTACGGGAACCGTTCCGCTTTCCGGCCAGGCCACTCGTAGCCGGCATGCGGGGACCCGACGTGCCCGGTCTCGTTGTCCACCACCGCGAGCAGGACGAGTCCCTCGAAGTCGTAGTCGACGACGATTCGGTTCGCCCTGTAGATGATCTCGAACAGGTACGTGAACCCCGGCTCCGGGCTCCACACATCGAAGTAGAGGTCCGTGAAGTGTTGGGTCGCCCACTTCGCTTGATCTGATTCGAACGAGCCGCGGGTCGCGATCGCATACCCGCCCTGGCCTGTCGGGTACAGGATGCCGAGTGAGCCGTCGAGTTTGTCAGTCACTTCCACCGGTGCCGACAGGTCGAGCTGCGGCAGCCGGTCGCCGTCGTGCTCGGCGTCGTTAAAGAACTTCGGGAACGGCCGGGCGATAACTTCACCGGTGTCGTCGACGATGAGTCCGCGGCACTGCAGAGTGACGTCGTCCCACGTGCGCGAGTAGGCGGCGAGCTCCGAGTAGTTGTAGATCCGGTACGGCAACGTCGGATGCGCGCGGACTTTGACCATGCCCTCATCGATCCGGGCCTGCAGCGCAACCGGACTCATAAGCTGGTCGATGTTCACCATGCGATCTCCCCGAGGTAGTGGCGGCGGACGCGCTGCAGGAAGTCCTCGACCGGCGCCTCGTCCGGCTGGTCGGGCAGCGGGGACGTGGCAGCGTTGAACTTGATCTGGTATTCGGTGATGAGGGTGCGGGCGGCGAGCGCTTCGGGATCGTTGACTATCGACCGACCGAAGTCGAAGAAGGGCTGCGGATCCGGCACCTTGATCGGCAGCACGCCGGTCGTGTACAGCTCGTAGCCCTGCCACAGCAGCCTCATCGTGTGCCGAGCGTGCTTCTCGCGGCGGGTCTCGAGCGACCCTTGGAAGCGTCCACGGTGCACGAGACGGTGGAACTGGCTGGTGGCGTAACCGAAGAACGCGTCGCGGACTCGTTTCCTCGTGAGGAAGTTCGATCGCAGCGAGATCAGTTCCTCACCGAACTGGTTCTGTCGGAGGTAGTGGGGGAGCCACAGGATCTCGGACGCGGTCGGGTTGCACGACAACATGAGGCCGAGCGCCTTGCCGAGTTCGTGGAACGTGGTGTCCGGGTCCTTCCGCTTCCACGTCGCCCGTTCACGCTGCGGCGGATGCAGTCCCAGCAGCACTTCGGTCGGTTCGACGTAGATGCCGGAGTAGTCGATGTCTGAAGTTGGCGTGTTCAGCCCGTAGGCGACCGACCCGACGACGCCTTCCAGAAGGATGTGCGAGGTGCGGGTTTCGGGGTTGAACTTCGGGTGTGGTCGAACGAGTTTCGCGGTGTCGCTCATCGGATCCCCTGTCGGTTTGGCTGGTTCCGGTTTCGGCGTGGGCGACGTGAACGGCCCGGGTTGTTCGCCCACATCGGTGGCGTTAACGAAGGGCTGGGCATGCGGACCCATGCATGCCCCGATTCGCGGGGCGTGTCTTCGCCTTCCATCCGTGTCGTGGTGACACCGGTGTCGGGATCTGTCGAATGCTCGGCGACGACACCGATATGGACTCGGCCGTTCTCGTCCTGGTAGCCGATGCGGTCGCCGCGCTGCAGTCTCGGCGCCTCAGGGCGAGGGGCATCAACGAGGACGATGTCACGGAAGATCGCCGCTATGGACTCCGCATGCTCGGCGAGACGACGGAGCGCCGACGTGACGCCGTCCCCGACGGTGATAGTCCACCCTGGTGTTCCGCTGCCCCATGGAACGAACACGTTGTCGGTGAGCGGGCCCTCGGAAGCCGAGCCGGGGCAGCCTGTCTGCGGCAGGCCGTGCCACGACCTGCCGCAGCGGCACACTGGGGCGCGGCCCCCGAAGACTGGTTCGCCGCCCGCCATCTGCTCGTCCACGAGGCGATCGATGTCGTCGAGGACGTCCTGCTCTGGGTTCATCAGAACGGCCAGTCGGTGTCGGTTCCGTTCTCCAGGAGGGGGATCTGCCGGAACGCTTGATCCGTCAGTCCGCCGAAAACGTGACGGTTGGGTCCGGATGCGGTGTGGCCATGCCGGTATCCGGCCAGGTTGTACGTGAACAGGGGGACGTGATCGGGGATGACGTCGCCCGGGTCTCCGTAGTAGCCGCCGCCCTGTTCGTCCGTGAGGATGACGACACGGTTGTGACTGGAGAACGCAGCCTTCGTCGCCCCGGCGGTCGCTGTACCGCCGCCGAGGAAGTAGCCGTCCGTCCGCCACCGCTTCAACCCGGACAGGAGGGATTCACCGAGGACCTTCGGGAAGATCGCGGCCCGGTTCGAGTAGGACACGACGGTGGCGTCGTCGCAACGCCGCGCCAACGCCAACCCGAACAGGGTGGCGGCGTCCCACCGCATCAGGGTGCCGTCCTTCGAGAACCCGGAATGCATCGAGCTCGACGTGTCGACCATGATCAACGTCCGACCCGGCAGGGAGGGGATGTTGGCGACCGATGCGTCGAGTGCCTTCTCCAGCGGGTACGACCAGCGCAGCGACGGGGCCGCGTTGTACGCGGACAGGAAGCGGAGCGGGAACTGGCGAGACCTCGCGACCTGAAGCGGTTCGGACAGGAACGCGGCGACGACCTCCGCCACCTCATCGGAAACGCCAGCCTGGTCGAAGTTGCGGAGATTCCGGAGCAGGGCCATGTAGCCCATCGACGGGATGATCGCCTCCCACAGCTCCTTCGTCCACGGCCCGTTCACCAACGACGGAATCGACTCCCACGTCGCGCCTGCGTCTGCGAGCGCAGGCGCAAGCGCACCCGTCTCGGCGAGATGGGTGACCTGGGTGGGGTTGAGCTTGCGAAGCGAGGCATTGCGGCGCAGGGTCTCGAGCTCGCCGGGGATCTCCAATCCGTCGACGCCGATCCGCTGCCCGATGACGTAATGGAACAGCGCCTGCTGCCACTCGGCCTTCGGTGTCGGCCGGGTCAGCCGGATGACGTCAGCGAACCGCACACCATGAGACGCGGTGTCGTACTTGAGGACCGAGCGTTCCGTGTACAGCCGAACGACTGCATCAGCGACGCCGCGCTTCACCGGCTTCGGCAGCTTCCGGCCGTACCGTGAATGCCAGTAGGCGATGAACTCGCCTGGCTCGTCCGGCCGCTGCAGGACCGCGTTGACGATGCCGCGGGAACCGTCAAGGCCCGCGTCGAGGCGGGCCTTCACTGCTTCGGCAGCGAGAACGAGAGACGCAGTCCGCATGTTCGCCTCGGAACGCAGCCAGGTCGCGAACCGTGTCAACCAGTCGAAGTCATCGACAGCGACCGCCTTGACCAGTGAGGTGAAGCGGGAGTCGCGGTCGCGGGCGTTCTCGTAGAACGTGTCCTCGCCAACCATGTTCGCCACCGCCAGCAGGAACAGTTCCGACTTAGTGTCACGGGTGAACCCGGGTGCGCCTTCGAACGTGCGGCCGGACGGGGAGGTCTCCGACCGGATCGGGCCTCTACCCGCCGGACGAGCCAGGGCGGTGTTGAACTTCGACATGGGGCCTCTCTCAACATCGTTGGAGGGGAGCCGAACCATGCGTAGCAGTGCCGAGAAACGGAAGGGGGCCACGCTGATTAAATTTCTCGCTCTACCAACTGAGCTACCTGAGCTGCACGCACAGGGCGGGGGTCGAACCCGCGACACAGAAGGATGCGCAGTCGGCACACCGGCACTGCCACTATGGAATTAGGCCCCCGAGGAATAGTGCGTAACCGTCTGCGGGCTTGAACCGCAACAACGAACCACAGTCCGTTGCCTGAACCAGAAGTAACGGTCCGACGCGACACACCGGGAGTGCAAATGCGTTTAGTGCGTGGCTGAGGAAAAGTCGATGGTGGTAACGAAGTGTTCTAGGCCGCTGAACTACGGGACTCGTTGAGCCTCGGTGGGATTCGAACCCACGTCTCTCTCTTAGCAGGAGAAGTAACCACATGCATCTGCACACCAGCCACGCTGTTCAGTTGTAATGCTTCAGAGAAAGCCGTGGGGCACGGGATAATTCACCCAAAGAAGTACCGCGACCCGATCACACCTGAAGCACCACAAACGTTATCGGCGCCGACGTTGACACTCAACCTGTTTCCGAACGGTCAGAATCGGCGGTCGATCTCGGCGGCCGCCCAGTCCGTCCACGTCAGCGTCGAGCCGGGGAATCGCTCGGTCGCATACAGGGTGTGTTCGGTGGTGCGCGGTGTCCGGGCCGGGTTGGGGAATGCGTATCCGGCGAGGCCGATGAGTGCTTCGGTGTAGCGGCCGGGGCGGATGCGGGCGAGCCAGTCAGCTTTGCGGAGGGCGTCGACGGACTTGAACGGGTCGGCGGCTTTGCCTTCGAGTGCTGCGAAGGGGGAGAGTCCGCGGGCGATGTGTCGTGCGGGGGAGTATTCGTCGGCGTTGCCGATGATGTCGTGCGGGTTGCAGACTTCGAGGTTCAACATTCCGGCGGGGAGTGGGCCGTGGGATGAGTGAAGGCCAGAGCCTTTCAGCCCGGAGACGGCGGAGTCGCCCCTGTTTCGGGACGGGTTTGCGATGCCGACGTGGAAAGCGATCTCCATCCGCGACCCGTCACGGTTCCGGTACTTGCCGGAGGCGACGCCTTCGAGGAACCGCATCGCGGCAATGCCACCGAGACTGTACGACACGAGTCCGACAACATCGTTCGTCGATTGGACGAAGCGGACGAGGTCGGCGACGGCCTGGGTGACGGAGTCGTCGAGGGACAGTGGGAGTTCCCCGGCCGCGCGGATGTTCCCGATCGATGCCGAATATGAGATGTCGTAAAGGTCCCACTTGTTTTGGAAGTGGCGGGCGACGTGGCCGGTCATGGCGCCGTTGAGTGCACCGCGCTGGTTGGCGGTGCCGCGGATCGTTACGAGGATCATGGGGTCTCCAGTTCGGTGATCTCCAAGGTGATGCGCGGGTTCGCGCGGTCGAGTTCGACGCGGCAGGACTCGGTGCGGACGAACACGTAGTGGTCGTCGGGCCAGACACCGGCGTCTTTGAAGCCGTCGATCGTCGCTTTCAGGAGAGGAAAGAGGCTGCCAGCGTCGCGGCGGATGGCGTTGGGCGCCCACCACGTGATGAGGACGTCGGAGCGGGTGTGCTCGCGGATCTTCAGGGATTTCGCGAGGGCCCACATTTCGCGGCGGACGGTCTTGGTGGTGCGCGAGTTGTGGCGGCCGGTGGACCGGGCGGACTCGTTGGATGTTTTCGGTGGCCGCAGGTAGGGGAGTGTGACGAGGGTGGCGGTCACAGGATTTCGTCCATCAGCTCGAGAGTGAGGCTGTCAGCATTCTCGGCCGCAATCGACTCCGGTATGCCCAGCATCGAACACAGGGCACCCAGGGATAGCGTCAGCGCTTGCGACATGTGGGTGAGCAGTTCGATGCGCTGCCCGGTGTCGAGTTGCGCGATGAACGACTCCCACGCCTCCGCTTCAGTGTTCACGTCTGGCTTTCCGCAGCGAGACGACGAAGCCGGTACACGTACCAGCGCACTTTCTTCCACGTCGACGTCGGCCCGTAGTGCTCGTAGCAGGGCGCCGAGTACCACCATTGGCCGCACTCGTCGCATTCCGCGACTGAGTAGTCGGCGTATCCGGTGGAGCCGTAGCCGCCTCGCATCGTTGGGAGGTCGCACTGGTGTTTCCTGTTCTCGCGTGGTTCGATCACGCGGGCGCTCATGGCTTTTGCTCCTGGTCCTTGCGTTCGCGGCTTCGACGCCGGTTGTGGCGTTCGTTGGCGACGCAGGTGCCGTCGGAGTGCCCGAGGGCGTAGATACGTGCCGCTAGCCGATGCAGATCGGAGATGCCCGATTCGTCAAGGGCAGTCTTGTTGTCGAACTTGTCGGCGGATCGACGCTCGTTGTCGACGTACTCCTCAACGAGCTGAACAACTTCGTTCGGTTCTACTGGCAGGCTCATCGCTTACCGCCTCTCATCGCGAAGGCCAGCGCCCGATAGCGCCAATACTGGCGCAACGACATGTGGCAGAACCACTCGTGTGTCGCGCCGAATCCGACGCACAGTCCAGCTACGAACGCGAGAATCGTTGCTCCGCTCATGGGGTCCTCCGCGCTTCGTAGTATTTCGCGAGTGCATCCTGTGCTTCCGCGAGCGCATGATCGACGGCGTACTGGTGTTGCCAGTCGGTCTCGGGGTGCCGGTATTCGCGGTCCCGTTGTTCCTGCGCGTGCATCACCTTGAGCCGTGGTCGTTCCAGTTCGATGTCGACCGCTGGAGGCTCCGGCTCCTTCGGTGTGAGGGTGTATGCCGCCGACACCACAGAAGCCACATGAGCGGGGTAGTTCTCGCCCCACCATCCGCATTCGCAGTTCGATGCGTCGTCGGATGATGCTGGCCCGAAGTAGCGGCAGACGTGGTCTCGCAGTAGTGCGGTGAGGTCGGTTTCCACGCTCACACACCACCCCTCAATCCGGAGCGCCACAACATCAGCGACATGACAGCCGACGATGCGATGTAGGCAGTGAACAGTGCTGCGATGGTGGGGACGTAGCTCGAATCCCATCTCCACGAGGCGACGACTGCAAACCACAGTGCAGCAAGCAGTGACGTGATCCGAGTCAGTGTTACGAGGGCAGCGAATGCAATGGCTACCCGATCCCCCGCGCTCACTTGCTCTCCTCCCCAGCAGCAGGCACAGCAGCGAGAGCGGCGATACGCACAGGCCCGAACCGGCGCACCAGCTCGTCCCAGGCGTAGTAAACCTTGCCGCCGAACAGGTAGCCCTTCCATTCGTTGTCGTGTGTGCGCCCGAACCTCAGCGCCACTCCGCTGTCGTACTCGTCGATGTCGTCGAACTCGATCGAATCGACGGCGATCACGTTCTCTGCGGGCTCGGGCGAGCCCATGTCGAGGACGGTTCCGATTGCGTTGTCAGTCATTGGTGTTCTCCTCAGCAGGCTTCGCAGTCGCCGCACGACTCTGAATTGCCGCGTCCGATCACAGGACCGGAGTCGACATCCTCGTATCCGAGAGCCATATACTGCTCGCGGATTTCACGCAGGCTAGGCCGATGGTCACTCATGGTTGGTGTTCTCCTGTGCGGAAACAGGCGCGGCCCGGACGATGCGATTGCCGTCGTCGCATTCCGCCTCACACGCACCATCGTGGTTGTCGGTCAGGTTGAGGGCTTCGTGGTTGGGGTCTGTCGCGCAGTGCGGGCAGCACCGAAACTTCGCGCCCATCACTCACCGTCCTGTGCGGAAGGGGCGGGGAGCCACTGCGCGATCGTGAACAGCTCCCCGTTCTGCCGCACCTCGAACCAGTGACGGTGCCACTCGCCTTCGTTGTCGCAGCCGACTCCATCCACGCGCCCGCACCACTTGACGCGCGGCCGGTAAGCGAGACGTGACTCGGTGATCGACAGCACCTCGCTACCGTGTTGCAGGCCGACGTTGTGCTCCAGGTCCGCTTGCAACTCGGCACGATCGAGGTCGTGGCCCTGGTGAATCCGCCCCCAACGATCGTTGCTCGTGTAGATGTCCTGCGGGTAGGCGCTCACGATTCCTCCTGTGCGGGTGCGGTAGGCGAAGCAGCAGCGGCGAGGGGTTCCCAATCCGAATCCAGTTCGTCGCGGTACTCCAACTGAACCGTGTCCACGCCAGGCAGACCGGCAAGTGCGCTCTGATGCAACTCGAACCACCGCTCGGCTTCCTCGCGATCGCAACCGAACGTCGTCGGCAACATGTACTTCTGACCGAGGGTCGACGCGGCCCGGTAGGTGCGCACTATGCCGTCGCTGGGCACGATGGTGTGTCCGTGGTGCCGCAACCGCTCCACCTGGTGGCCTGCAAGTATTCGGCGTGCTTGCGGAGGTATCAGGAACTCCGACTTAGACTTCGGAGCCACCTCCTCATGGCCACACAGGCAGACCGCGCGCACTTCATGTCTCCCTGGCATAGAGACCAAAGACCAACTCGACAGGCCGTGCTCCGCGATGATGGCTTCGGGTGACACATCAGACATCAGACGGCCTTCTCTCGGTAGTACCAACCGTCCCAATCCACAGGCACCTCAGGGAAGCCACGTAGCACCGCATCCAGCTTCTCGGTCACCGATTGCCAGCCACCGAACGCCGACTTGAACTCCGGGTTGTGCAGCAACGTCGTTCCATCCCAACGAAACATCCAGTTCCCGCCGTAGCGGGTGTCAGCGACAGACAGCAACGAGTCGAAGTCGCTCGCATCACGATCAGTGAACGAAAACAGGCGGTAGGAGCCGAGCGTTACGACTGTCTCGCCGTGCTTACGGCTCGCCCACAGCGCGTCGACTCGCTCGCCGTCGAACGTTGCCGGTGCGAACGCATATGGCGTCCGTGAGGGTGTGAACTTGTCACGCTTCGTGAGGCTCATCGTGGATCACCCGACTCCCACAACACCGTCGCAGACAACTTCGGCTGCCCAACGCCGTAACCAACTGCGACCCAACCGCCATTCCATCGCTCCATCACGGCCGTGTCAGCGTCGCGGATAACAGTCTCCATCACGCAAGCGTCCAGCTCTTCGACCGATTCGATCAGTCGTGCTGGTGGACGCCAACCCGCAGCGAGAACCGCCTCCGCGAGAGCGTGTTCCGTCGGGTAACGGTCCGGCGGCCGCTTGTCGTAGTCGGCGCGGATCGTCGCAGCCAATGCATCTCGTTCGCTCATGCCGAGTAGTCCTTTCTCGCGGCCTTCGTCAAATGCCAGAACCCACACGCACACTGGTACGAACGAGACGGCAACGCGCCGCTACGGCGGGAGCGTTGCCACACCGTCGACATCGACTGCTCAGCCCGCTCCCGGCTAGCGAATTTCTTCTTTCCCGGATGCGGGCACGGCGGCCGACCAGCCTGCTCGAGATGCTCCCGGCCCCGCTCCGCCGCCAACGTTTCGTGACGCGTGTAATCACCGCGATACTCCCAACCACACGAACACGACGTCCGGTACATGCGACGCTTCGCCCCAGTCACCGCAGGAGACAAGCCGACGATGCGGATCCGATGCCCGCTCACGACGCCCGCCCCATCTCGCCGTCCTTCAACGCCAACCGGCAGTCACGGCACGCCCCACAAATGCACACACCATCCACCGACTGCGGCGACCCGCCATCGAAACTCCGCACCTGACCAACCACCGCACGCAACCGCTTCACAGGAGTCTTCCCGTCACTCACACGATCACCCGCTCATAGCCAGCCCGAAACTCCAATTCCCGCAACACCTGAAACATGCCCGTTCCGACACGGACAATCCAGCCGTTTGGATACACGTCAGTGGGCTGACCGTCCGGGTCGATCAGCTCGAACACATACCCGCCGAACGGGGCCGGCCGCGACAGTTGGAACGTCCAGCCTTCCGGATCAGTCCACGCTGCAACCTGTTTGGCCGACTCCGGAGTGTTGTCCCACTGCATCGCCTGCACCCGCTCCGGGCGCTTCTGAAACACCAACACCCCGGTCACAACACGCCTCCCTCGGAGGGCTTCGAAATGTCTTGTGGTCGTCGCAGAGTGCGGACGCCGTCGCCGACATTCGTGACGACGATCGACGGGTCGATCTTGATATCGCCCTCCACGAACAGGCGGACCTGCACGAACTTGAACCGCTCGACCTCCGTGTGGTGAATCTCGAGACCTTCGGTGGACACAGCCCACGGGACGAACTCGCCGTTCAGGTAGAGCTCGTAGCCGCCATCAACGTCGTCCTTGCGGCGGATCTCGAACGCGCTGGCAATTCGGTCGCTTCGATCGCTCATGCTGTGCGTCCTTCGATCAGCGAGAGCGTGTACATCGGCATCTCGCCGCGCTGGTCGTACGTCTTGGCCTTGACCGTGACGATGGTGTTCCGGTCCCAGTTCGCGGTCTGGGCCATGATCTCGTCGAGGTCGGCGAGTGTGATGTTGTCGCGCGCTTCGAGTTTCAGTTCGGTGGTGAGCTGTGCACGCCGCGGGGCGCGAGCTCGTCGGCCAGCCGATTCCATCTGCTCGGTCTCCATGTTCTGCTGAAGTGGTTGCTGATTCCAGATGCTCATTGCCCCTCCTGGGGGTGTAGTGGTTCGGAATGAAATCGGTTGACTGCGTCGGGTTTCGGGTGGCAGTCACGTGGTCGCGGTGAACAGCAGTCCCTGCACACCGACATCGATCGATGCCGTGCAGACGGACCGGGGCATGCGCTCTCATGGGTGCACTCGTACGTCCCGTCGCCGTGATTGACGACATCGCCGCCGCAATGGAATCGGAGCGGCCGATCCGGGTACTCACGCGACCACTTCTGCTCGTACTCGTATGCGCCCCAAAAACATTTCTGCCGCAGATGGAACGTCACAGGCGGCCCGAGGACCGCGACGACGTTCTCCTGCCAGGTCACGGCCTGTTGGCGGCGGGTGACAACCTCCTCGCAGGCGGGGCAGACGCCGGCCGTCTCATACCTGGCTGCGTTCTCCGCCGACTCGGCCGCGATCTTCACGGACACGACCTCACGACACGGCGTCAGATCCCCGCACTTCACACACACCGGATAGTGCTCGCCGAGGATCGGCCACAGGGTGTCCACGACCCGGCCGTGAATGTCTTCGTCCATCGCCGTACGCCAAGTGTCGAGTTGCGCGGGACGCAGGTGCAGCATGTACGGCTTGCACCAGGTCTGTTCGCCGTCGCGCAGCGGTGAGTCTCGGACTTCCATGACTCGCCACGGCTGGTAGTCGTGGCCGATGATGTCTCCGACGTCGGGTCGAGTCTTGGCGTCGACGCGTCGAGCGCCGTCCGGCCACCACTGCCGCCTCACTGGTCCTCCTGTGGGTGGAGAGGTTCGGTGATGTCTCGCTGCTCCGGCTCGTCGAGATCGGTCAGCCCCGACCCGACCGACACGGCGCCGTCGTACCGGTCCGCCGCACGCAACCGGTTCAGACACGGTGTCCGCCGCTCCCTCCCGTCCGGCCACACACAGCGGGACCGGACGGGAGCGTGGCAGTCAGGGCAGGCGACGATCCCGGCGTCGTTGTGTGCGGCCGTCACGACGTCCGCCTCTGCTCGTGACCGCAGCGGACGACCGGCTCGGAACCGATGATCCAGCCGGCCTCGTCGCAGTCCGGGCATGAGCTGATCGCGGCGCGTTTCGCTTTCGCCTGATCGAGGACCGCCCGCCCGTGCGCCTCGTCCCAGTCCGCTCGAGCTCGGCGCGCGTCAGCGCATGCGCCGCAGCGTGGTGGGTGCGGTTCGTTCCTGTGGCGGATGCATTTCGGGGAGGGCGGTTCTTGCGCGTTGCTTTCAGTAACCCTCCTACCCAAGTCTTCACTAGAAGAGGTCGGGTCGGGTCGGGATGGGGTCGGGTCGGGTCGGGGTTCGCGAACCGATTCCGAACTTCGCTCGGTGTTCGCCTGAACATCGTTGGAACGGTCGCCGGTTTTGCGTTGCGCCCGTTTCTTTTTCATCCGTTCCCTGGCTGCCTCGCGTTCGGCTTCTACCACGGCTTTCATCGGCTGGTAGCCCTCCCAGTCGTGGAACTGGAAGCCGTTCTCGCCGTGGTGCACGGCCTCTATCCACAGCTCAGACGTGACCAAACGGCGTGCATACGAACCGCGAGGATCCCAACGCTTCGCGATCTCTCGCGGTACAAATCCGTCAGTCAAATTGCGCGCCGACCATGCACCCGCGAGCACCCAAAGCCCCATTGCGGCGGTTCCTGCGCGTCGAACCTTGCGGTGATCGGGCAGTCCGTCGTCAGCTTTGAACCATGGCATGTGGTGGGTTCTCCTTTCCTGTCAGTGCGCGGCGCTCGGTCGACCCGTAGGGGTAGGTGAGGCCGCGTTCTGTGTCGGATTCGCGGAGCGCGAGGATGATTCCCGTCGCGCCGAGAAGGATCGCGGCGGCCGCCAACACACCGCCGACGATCTCGATCCACGTCATGACGCACCTGCCGGGAACTCGTCCCACGTGCGGCCGTCGAGTTCCCGGCCGGCGGTCTTCTTTCCGACTCGGCGCATGAGGTGGTCGGCGTAGCGCGAGTAGCGTCCGGGGGCAGCCGGTTCGGTGTCTGGTCGCCACGGGTAGGCGTGGCTTTCGAATGCCTCGCCGAGTACCCAGACGTCACCGTCCTGTGGCTGGCCGTCGACTGGCGCCCATTCGCCCCACTGCTTGAAGTGGAATGCGATTTGTGCGTCTTTGCACTCGTCGCGTAGCAGTCGCACCCAGCCGGGATGTAGGGGGCGTGCGCGACGGCCGGACTCACCTCCAGCAATGACCCAGTCGAGCCCGGGCAATCGGTCTATCCGAGTGCTGCGAAAGATGTCGATCTCACCGAGAAGCGGTTCGGCGCTGACGAATCGGACTGCCGCCGGGGTGTCGAGCAGACGGTCGATGCGGATGTCGGCCCACTTCTGATTTTCGGCGGACACACCCAACCAGACATTCGGCAACGGAAGCTGGAAGTACCCGTCGAAAGCTCCGTCGCATGCATCGAACACAGCCGCTTCGAAACTCTCGGACGACAGCAGGGATTTCATCCTCGCGTGGCGCTTGGTCAGGACCTGGAAGGTGTGCTGCGGCGTAAGCGCCATGACCGCGAAGACTCGCGCGATGTACTCGTTGGGGATGTCGTCGTGGAACAGATCCGACATGCTGTTCACGAAGACGCGGCTCGGTGTCCGCCACCGCAGCGGCTCAGCGAGTTTCGCCGGCCGCAGCTGGACGTCGAAGCCGTTCTCGAAGTAGTGGCCCGGTGTACCGCGGAACCGTTCAGCGAGGGTCTCGGCGTAGCAGTGATCGCACCCGGGTGACACTTTGGTGCAGCCGGTGACCGGATTCCATGTCCGGTCCGTCCATTCGATCGTCGTTTTTCCCATCAGCTGCGACCTGGCTTGTCCTCTGGCCACTCTGCGGCCCACGGGTTCCCGAGTTTTCCGGCCTCGACGACACCCGTCTCCATGCCGTGCTTGGCCGCGTAGTCCTCAGCCTGGACGATGCAGAACCCTTGCGGGCCCGACGCGATCAGCTTGTGGCGCGGCGGATCGTATTCGGTGTGCAACGCGAACGCCCGATGCGTGTTTGCTTCATTCATTCGGAACTCCTGGAATAGCTCTCGCCGAGTCGTACAGCGAGGGAACAGATTTGGAATGCGGCGTACGCGGTCGCTGATGCGGCCAGTGAGAACGCCGTGAACAGGGATGCGAGTTCACGCTGCGTCATCAGGCACCCCCGGCAGGTATTCGATTCCGCCGGCGTCGTCCAACAGCACCAACTGGCCGCGGTACAGGACGGGGACGTCGGCGGGTTCCTTGTGCTGAGGCACCAGCCAGCCATGCTGGAGCGCGTCCGCGCGGGCCGACTCGATCCGGTTGTGGCAGCGCAGGCAGACCGCGAGGCAACCCGACGCGGCGTTCGTAGATGCTCGCCGCGTACCACCCATCCCTCGGGCACGGCGGTGGTGATCCTGAACAGCCCAGTCCAGTCCGCAGCGTTCACACAAACCCCCTGAGCGTTGACGGACAACCGACTTCGTCTGCGGAGAAAAACCTGTGTAGCGCGCCATCACGCCTCCTTATTCGCGAGTTCGAGCAACACGTCGGCGTGACACGGCTCATCGAGGGAGCACCAGCAGACGACGTCGTGACCTCGGAGGACCGGCAAAGCGTCGCGGATCCAGTCACGCTGGGAATCCAGTTGCGGGTATCCGCCGCCCACCATCAGCGCGGGCGCAGCTTTCCCTTTGGTCAGCCAGTCATGGAACAGCCGAATGACCATCTGCTGCGACATCTCAGGATCGGCCGAGAAGTACATTCCCGGACCAGCGACTAGCCCGTCCGAGCCGATACGCCACGGGTTGCCGAACCGGGTCGGCCGACCGACGTACACGGCACCCTCGGGCATACGCCAGCCCTTCGTCCGCTTGCGCTGGATCCGTTGCGGCATCACGCACCACCGCCATGACCAGCCAGGCGCATGCACTCGATCGCCAACTTCGCGCGCGTCTGCAACGACGACCGCGTCGACGAACGCTCATCCACCAAATCCGCTGTGTACCGGACCTCCACCTCCGCCAACTCGAACGCGAACTGCTCCTCATCGGTGGCCTGATCTACGAACGCCTGCAAGTCGGGGATCGTTGGTTTCGTCAACTCCGCCTTTGCTTTCAGGCGGGCGACGACCCGGGCGCGCCGCAGATCGCGGCGCGCCTCCACCAACGCGGTACGCGCGTTCTTCAACTCCAACGCGGCGAGACCACCCGAAATCTCGAGGTGCTGCAGGCCTCGTTCGATCGCGTACAGGTTGGGGACTGGGTCGTCCTCGATCTGCGCCGTCGTCGGGACGGCAGGCACGCCGCTCATGACGTGGTCCCGGACGTCGGTGGCTTCTTCTCCACCTTCAGCTTGAACACCAGGCCCATCGCGTTGGCCAGTTTCGCGACCTGGTCGAGCGTTGCAGTCGGTGCTTTGGTCACGACCTCGAGGAAGGCATGCTCGGCACTGTTGGTGCCGAACACCGCGGCCCAATCGGACTTGTCGGGAAGCCAGATGCCACCCTTCGGTTCCTGGCTCATGACGGCTCACCGCCATTCGGCTGGACCAGACGGACTGCGACCAGATCCTCGTGCGTTTCACCGAACTCGACGACGCGGCCGTGCTCCATCGCAATCAGGTCGACCTGCTGCATGTTGCCTTGGCGGATCCAACGCCAGTCGGTCGTCGCACCGAACCCAGGCTTGTCAGGTGTGGGTGAAACGTCGCCACCGAGCTGACCTTCGAGGACCCCCATCTCGAAACCGGCCATGTAGTCCGTAGCCTCGTAGATGCCACCACCGCCCTTGAGCGCGACGATCGGGCGGAACATCTCGTACTCGCCACTCGTCTCGTGTTCGCCGCTCATGCTGGCTCACCCGGCTGCTCTGGCTCGGCGAATGCGTCGAGGGCGGCCTGCGCCTGGGCGGCGGTCAGGCCGTTGATGCCCTTCACGTCCTCGTCGAGGATGCCGTTGCCCTTCAGCCACTCGAAGCGGTCAGCCCAGCGGGTCAGCTTGATCGCCTTGAACTGGTCGTTGAGGTCGCGGCCCTGCTGTTCGGTGACGGGACCGTTCGGGTCGACGTCCGGGGCTTTCGGCTCGTCCGGCTTCTCGGCCGGGTCGGAATCCTGGGTCTCGGCGGCAGGCTTCTCGGCCTTGTCGGCGGCTGGCTTGTTCTTCTCCGCCTCCGCCTTGATCGACTCCGCCGACAACCGAATAGGCGGAAACTCCTCCTCCTTCGTCACCTCGCCGTTCTTCAACGACCGGAACGTCACACCGAGCGCAGACAGGTCGTGTTCCGTCCACGCGTCACGCTTGCTACCAACCTTCGCCTCAAGCTGCGCGAGCGAAATCCCGATGGTCTCGAAGTGCCCGACACTGTTCGCGATTCGCGTCGCGATCGGCACACCGCCGCCGTCCTGCAACGTGGCGTTGCACAGGTCCTTCGCCTCCTCAACGAACCACGACGGCAACACCGACAGGATCGCCTCGCGGACACGACGGGCACCCGCGTTGGCGTTGTTCTCGTAGATGTCACGCATGTCGGTGAGCTTCACTGCGCCACCGGTCTTGTCCCTCTTGTGCGGGACGATGAATGTCGTCGAGTTTCGGGCGTTCGTCTCGAGATCCCAGGCGTAGGCCTGCATCTCCGATTCGCCCTTCTCGTCGTCACGACGGAGCTCGGTGACGCCGTACTGGATGTTGCCCCAGCAGCGGGCGAGTTCGCGGGCGAGGTGCACCGACGGGCCGGTGACCGTGTTGCCGCCACGTGAGTACCGGAAGAATGCTTTCTCGGCGACTGCCTTCTGGTGGGTGGTGTCGCGCATTTCGTCGACGGCCAGCGGCTTCGACCGCCGGTTCTGCTGGGCGACGAGAACAGCGGCCTGGACCTCGGCGACGGCGCGGGACTGTTCGATCGCGGTCGCCTGACTGACGCTGGTTCGCGGAGCTGCGGGAGTGGCGACGGGCTGGTAGCGGACGGGGCTAGACATGGCTGAGGAACTCCTCTGACTGGTAGAAGGCCCAACTGGGCAGGGAAACCTGGTGAACGTCATCGCCCCAACCAGGCCAGTCATCGTTGGCGTGGCATTTGGCGTAGATGTCGATCGCGGCGCGGCTGAGACGACGGCCGAGATTCACTGCGTCCTGGTCGAGTTCGATGACTGACACGGTGTACGGGGCGCTTTTCTCCTGAACGACGAACACGAAAGCGGGGTCGTCGTCCAATCCCAACGCGATCGCTGCGTCCCGGTACCACGGATCCTGAATGTGGTAGCCGTACTCAGCGGCGGACTTCGCGAACTTCGCAGGGTTGGCGGACGCAGCGGTCTTGTAATCGGTGATGATCAGCCGACTCCGTGAATGCACCGGCAGCCAATCCGGCCGCGCCCGGAGCATCACTCCGGTCTCAGGATCCTCGTAGTACATCGAGCGTTCGGCGACGCCTTCGTGAAAGAGAATGTTCGCGAGCGGGTGCGATCGGAGGGCAGCCGCCATCTCGTGGACCTTGCGGAAGTCCTTCTCGAGCAGCGGCGTTTTGCCTTCCGCGCGTGCCTCGTCTCGTTTCTCCTTCGACGCCTTCGTGCTCCAGCTGTCGAATTCAAGCGACACGATCTCGGCGCCCTCACCGAGCACGAGTGTGTGAGCCGCATGCCCGAGATCGAAGTTGTCGTTCGACTCCGGCGGATGGTCGCGTTCCCACTTGAAGATCGCGGGGCACGACGGCGGCAGAAGTTTCCGTGCACCCGACGACGACAAACTTCCCTTGTCGCGGTGGTACTCCGAGTCGGGAATGCCGTCGTACTGGCCTGGCCCTTCGACGATGTCACTCATGGTCGGCCTCCTGGCAGACTCAGATTGTCGGGATGGGTGGGTGTGACCGTGAAGTGCCCGTACCGGACGTGCACCCACTTCGAGCAAACGGATTCGATAACTCCGTCCTCCTTGTAATTCGGGTCGACGGGGGAGGTGTAGATGACGTGAGAACCAATGCGCTTCTTCGCTTCTCGGAGTTTCACGACGCAACCCCTAGCGATTCGGCGACGACGGCGACGAGGTCTCGAGCAGCCGGCGGGGTGACCGCATTCCCTGCCATGCGGACCTGTTCGCGGCGCGTGCCGAGAACGACGTAGTCGGATGGGAAGTCCATCGCGGCGACGATCTCGCGGGGCTCGAGCATCCGAAAACGAACGTCGTCGATGTCGATCGTTGGCCTGTCAGCCTCGATCAGCGATTGGTGACCCGCGGTGGTGACGGTGCGGATGTACTCATCTGACGGTGTGGTGTGCCGTGCAGGGTTCCCTCCTCGAACTCCGTTGTTGCGCATGATCAGCGCGTGGTGATTGCCAGAGGCGGTGACCGTCGAGAGTGGATCACTGGCTGGTCGTGCGACCGACCCGCCACCGCGGAGTTCCGCGATGAACGGCGGCGACACGACACCGTGGTGAATGCCGCCTCCAGAGACCGTCGACAGTGCCGCGTCGGAGCGGTGGTTCTTCGACTGCCCACGCATCACCGTCACGAACGGCAGAGCGACGCCGGTCTCACTGCGTGTGGTCATCGTGCGCATGGGGTCATCGGATGACGATGCCGACTTCCCTTCGCGGCCCTCGACCGGGACGACGAGAGCCTTAGTCGTGGCCGTCGTCATCGTCGGCATCGGCTCGTCAATCCCGCGCCCGCGGTTCGAGTGATTGTTGTCGAGCACGAACGGCGACCAGTACCGCTCGATCCCTGCCTGTATTCGGGCCATCGTCTTCGCGGCCAGCGGCTTCGGACGGTCCCCGATCCGCACGCCCTGCATCGACCAGTCGATGATGTCGGCAGCCGGCCGGAATGCAGGCTCGACAACCTGGTTGCGGCACTTCACGTTCGGGCAGCGGTAAACGTACTGCGCGCGGTACCGACCCCACGGTGCACGATCAGTCCGCTTCCACGACTGCATCGCCCGAACCGGGCCACACTCCGCACACACCGCGTGCGGCCGCGTGACGTGATGCAAGTTCGGCTTCGTGTTCCCGTGCAGCCAGAACACGATGTACATCCGATCCCGCGACTGCGGAGCACCCGGCCCATGCAATTGCGCGTGCATCGAGTTCAGATACACGACCTCGTGGTCATAGCCGAGCGAGTCCATCGCCATCAGCCACGCGCGGAACGGAGTCCAGTTCCACGCATCGACAACGTTCTCGACGATGACCCCGCGGTACCGGTGGAACTCGGTGAAGCGAACGACGTCCCACATCGTCGCCCGAGACCGCTCAGCGGCGTCGTCGGGCAGAACCTCCTCGAACAAGTCGGGTGCCGAATCGGCCCGCTTCTTACCCTTCGCGATCGAGTGGTTGGTGCACTCCGGTGAGAACCACCCGATGTCGGTCGTCGGGAAGTAGCGGGGATCGATCTGGGACAGGTCAGCGCAGATGTGGTCCGCGTCGGGATGGTTGGTGTTGTGCGTTTCGATCGCGAGCTTCCAGTGATTCGAGGCGACTCGAATGCTGATGCCCGGCACTTGGATCGCACCGGTGCTTGAACCGCCAGCACCACAGAACATGTCGGTCAGCGTCAACGTCATTCCTGGCCTCCGATGTACAGCAGCCGGTGCGGATAGTCGTCGAGATCGGACGATGTGATGGGCGTGGAGTCGCCGGTCTCGACCCACTCGTCGGGCTCGGATGCAGTTGCAAGCCAGGTCTTTTGCGCGACCCGGGCAGTTCCGGATCGGACGATCGACCCGACTGGGAGCTCGACGAGCTGGTCGAGCGAGGTGATCTCGTCGCCGACGTTGAGCGTCGTCATGCCACACCTGCCGTCGCCAGCTCATGCTCGCGGTAACACCTGCCGCACATGCCCTTGCGGTGGTGCGACACGGTGTCCGGGTATTCCTCGAGCAGACGACCCATCGGCCGCACCGAACGGCCGCACGAACCTGCACAAGCGAACGGCCCACGTGGTGGACGGACCCCGCCCGCCCGGGGCGCGGGGGCTGTGGTGCCAGCAATCTCTTCGAGCCGCTCGCGGGCATACCTGCGATCCAACGCGTGAGACCCCATATAGACACCCGCCCACACACCCGACACCGACAAGCTCGTGAGCGCCCTCCGTGCACACTTCTGCTTCACCGGGCAGTCCGCGCACACCTGCTGCGCAGCCACGACCTGGCTATGAATCGCCGACGGCGGCCCCTCCGGGAAGAACATTTCCGGGTCGACCTGAGCGCACAGCGCGTCGACATCCCAGTCGTCGGCGTCGACGAGATCCAGATCGAAGATCATGACGCCACCGCCATCTCGGACTTGTACCGTTCGACCGTCCGCTTGGAGATCGACAAGCGACCCGCGATTTCGTTCGCAGGCAGACCCTGCACGGACAGCAGCCGCCACGCCTCCCGGCGTTCCGCGCGCGTCGCATCAACACGACGCCCGTCCACCAGGCGTTCCACCACAACCGGATCCGGGATACCTGAATCGTCAGGTGCAGCCGGAACCTCGTAGAAGTCGTCGATGTCGTCCCACAGCATCGGATGGACAAAGCCTCGCCGCTGCGCCCACTTCGTCGTCCGGATGTCGCCGCGGCGAATGTGCGAGATCCGGTCGAAGACGTCGAGGACCGCGACATGCGTCCGCAAACTCAACACAGATCCGGCGTGGACGCGATGCAGCGACGGCAAATTCAGGCCGCTTTGCGCCGAGATCGCTCGGCCCGGCCAACCCATTACCGCCAGTCCCTCCAACCGTCGGCGGGCCGCGTAAGCGAGCACGTTCGCCTGCTGCGGATGCGGGCGAGGAGAAACCGCGAGAAGCGCATCGACAGTCGGCTTCAACGCGACAGTCTGGCCGGCGAGGATCTTGTACAACGGACCAGCTGATACGCCAGCAGCCCGAGCAATCATGCACGGCGTCATGCCGATCGACAGAAGATGCTGCAGATGCGGCATCACCACCTCGGCCGGGACCTTTGCGGTCTTCGGCATCTGTGGAATGCGAGTCACTGGCTGCCCGATGTACGGGCCACGGTCGGGGCGTTTCATGACGCGGCCGCCAGCAGTTCTGGTCGCGCGTCCTGGCCGCGGAACAGGCGCAGGCAGGAGCTGCAGCGCCCATCACCGGCCAGCGCGACAGTGCCAGGTGCATCCTCGATACGGACGCGCTGCCTCCGCAATGGTCGACCACACGGACCCTGGCAGACCCGCGGGATGCGCGGCGCCGGCGTGTACGGGCCGCGGCCGGCGATCAGCGACAGCCGCTCCTTCGCGGCGAGACGACTCGCCGGGGTGTCACCGAAATCGACGCCAGCCCACACACCATCCTCGGCGCCGCCATTCAACGCCAGCGCGGCGCATTCACGGTGGTTCGCCAACGGGCACGCAGCACACACCTTCTGCGCCTCCATCACGCGAACCTGCCGGACCCTTTCCCGCCCGGCCGTCCCTTGCGGGAAAAAGATTTCAGGATCGTGCTCTCGGCATAGAGCGTTCTCCATGATCAGACTCCGTTCTCGATATCGATCTGTCGGTCTCGTGCCCGGTCGGCGGCTGCGCCGTCGTCGAACACGGGATTGGATTGGGGGAGTGGATGAGCGACCAGGTGCAGTTGTCCTCGGTCGTCGGGTAACTCGATTTCGATGTAGACGGTGCACGCCGATTTCTGTGTGGCTTCGTAGTGCGCTTCGGCGGTGGCGACGGTCCATTCGTGGTGGCCGGGTTCGGTTCCGAGGTCGTCGATGATCTGCTCGGCGAGATCCCGCAGGTATCCGTCGACAGTGTCCTCAGGTGCAGTCGTCACAGCACCCACTTCAGGAAGTCGCCGAGCGCCAGGAATGCCTGGTACAGGGCGAGATACAGGACGGCCGAGATCGGAACCGCCAGGATCAACACCTGCATCACGTTCAGCCTCATCGGATGACCTGGAGAGGTGCGCAGTAGCGGGCGAGGTAACGCGAGGTGCGCGCGTGAACGAGGCCGCTTCCGTGCCACTCTTGTGGGCGGGTGCGGATCCAGACGCCCGGCTCGTCGAAGGCGTTGCAGGTGACGACAGCGCGACCCGGCAGCGCATCGAGTGCAGCCTCGATCTCCTCAGCCGACAGCTTCCTCGGATCGAGTACGCGCGGAACAGCTTCGAGCTCCCGTACACGGGCGACCAGCAACGGCACATCAGTGCGAGCAGCAGCGATGAACTCCGCGTCGATTGCTTCGAAAACGTCGTTCGTGGCGTGCCAGATCGTGCGTCGGGTGTCTGTCTGGACTACGTAGCGCTGACGCACGTACTTCGACGGCTCTGTTCGCCATGGCCCTTCGGTCGCAGCGTCGGCACGATCCAGAATCGCCTGCAAGTCGAGTGTCGTCATGCCGCCGCCCACCCGAGGGCGCCAAGAATCGCACCGATCACCGAACCGGACACCCACAGTGCGATCGAGTCAGCGCGAGTCAACGCGCGATGCGCCGGACCCCAATCGAATTCGCTCATGCCGGCACCAGCCCTGCCCGCAATTGGTCGACGACCTCAGCGTGCGCCGTCAACGCAGCAGCCTCCGTCGCCGCATACACAACACGCTCAGCCGCAGCCCGACCCGCCCGCTCCACGATCGTCTGAAAGATCTGCGGGACAGGCTCTTTCCCCAACGAGAAGTCGACGCCCTGCCACAACGTGTACACCCGAAACTCGCCATCCGGCGACGGCACCCGATCATCGGACAGGACAACGTAACTGGCGTCCTTCACCCGCGCCTGCCACGTCGCCTGATCGATCACCTCAGCCGACCGGTCATAGAACGTCACACTCATTTCGTGATCTCCTTCAAAATGTCCAGGCGTTCCTGCAGGAACCCGGTCTCGATGTCGATGAGGCTCGACGTGCTCTCGTACAGCCGTCGGGCAGCCGACCGCTCCGAAGGCGTTTCCGCAGTGCGGAAGTCGGTGACGTAGTCGTCGAGATCCGCCTTGCGGGCGCTGATCTTCGCCAGCAGCTCGGCGCACTCCGCCACCACAGCAGCGACCTCGCCGCCGTCGACCCGCCGCGGCGCAGGCATGCACACCACCCGCACGGGGAGATGAGTGATGGACGCCGTCACCGGACGCCACCTTTATGATTGATTCGGTCCATCGGGAATCCCCTTTCCGGTTTTCGTGGACTTTCGGACGGGCCCCGCCGGCATGCGGGGCCCGACCTCATTTCAGGACGTAGGGGCGGCAGAAGCAGGGAAGGAAGCTCCTGCCGCCGGTGACACCGCGCCAGTGGCTGCAGGCATCACCCGATCCGCGCCGACGCACAGCCCATGCGCGGCAGCGGAAGTCGAAGAAAGAAGAGCGAACGTGAACTCGGTCGCGACTCGCTCGGCGATAGACACCGTCGACGCGATCGCATCCAAATCACACTCGGCGTACGGGGCACTCATCGAAGCACCACCACAGCAGTCGTGACCACACCGATCACCACGACCATTACGACGGCCCACAACAGAACCGTCCAATCGGCCGTCGGCGGATGAGCCTCGTACGCGGCCACGAACTTCGCATGCTTCCGGTTGAACTCGTGACGAGTGTCCGGGTAACGGTCGGTCATGCCGACCTCCGCAGCGTCCTGGAAGCCGAAGTGCCCGACACCCACGCGTCGAGGTCGTCGACATGGATCAGCCATGCGCCCTTCGGTGCTTTGCGCTGCCTGCCGACCAGGCCGGTGCCCCTCTTCAACTCCTCGTCGTGGAGGGCGGTGTAGATCGTCTCGCGGTGGCAGCGCGCACGGTCGGCCGCTTCTTGCGCTGTCAGCCACGGAGAGGTCGGGGCGCTCATGCTGCACCGCCAAGATCCGCTAGTAGCTTCTGCATGCCCTTCGGCGTGACCCGAGGCTGCGGCGGATCGAGTACGAGGATGCCCGTCTTCGGGTGGTAGTGCGACTGCGGAATGACCGACATGACACCGGCCTGGATGACGGAGGCGTAGACGCGCCACTTGCCGTCGCCTTTCGCGCGATACACCCAGCCGCGGCGTTCGAGGTCAGAAAACAGTCGACCTTGCCCAGTTTTGATGCCGGCGCGGGTCAGGGTGTCGGCTGCATCTTTCACCGAGTAATCGCCGTCGGCGTCGAGGAACTTCTCGCCGATCTCAGCCTTCGGTTCGAGCTCGGCGATACGGCTGTCCTTCGCAGCGAGCAGCTCTTGCGCCGCCATCAGTCCGCGCGCCATCTGCTCGGCAGCCGTCAGCGCCGGTGTCGCTGTCTCGGCCTCACGCGTCTTGATCGCGAAGTACGACTGAGCCGCTGCGATCTCCGGCTTGCGCGGATCACCGTTCATCGCGACGAGGTAGCAGGCAAACCGAGTCATCCGGTAGTCGAATCGTGGTCGGCCGCCGGACTTTTCCGTGACGCCACGAAAAAGATCGTCGAAGCGGTGACCCTGGTTCTCTGCTGTCAATCGGGCGCGGTCGATTGCAGACTCGAAGTTCTCCCATCGGTCGTAACCGAGGTGGGCCATCAGGTCGCGCGCCGACCAAGTGCCGTCCGAGCGCTGCAGCGCGTCGAACGTCGACTCCATTGGTAGAGTCAGGTCAGACATTTGATCTCCAATCTGTGTCGTGAGCCGTCACCTGTTGCCTCAGGTGGCGGCTCTTTCGGTTAGAAATCTGGGATCCGGGCGGTTGGTGACGTGTCGTGCACCCGGGAACCTCTGGTGCGCTTCGCGGTACGCCTTTTTGACGGCGACCGGAAAGTCCATGCCGCCCTGCATCAATCCAGCGATCCGCCTGTTGGCCCAGGCGTCCCGGCGCCTCACTTCTCGGTGCCGTTTGGGAGTCCAGCCGTAAAGCGGATCCTCGGACCGAAGCGCCTCTCGTTCGATGCCCCTGGCCGTCCGGTAGCAGTACGGCCCTTGCATCCGAAACGTGCGGGCCTTCGACGTCCACCACGGACTGGACGAGCGATGCTCGTTCCATCGCGTCAGAGGCCGTGAAGAGCATCCGACGTAAAGCAGTCGGCCGTCTTTGTCGAAAGCTCGGTAGACGAAGTGGTTTCGGACGTCGTCTCCCCGATCGAGCCCCACTAGGCCGGCACCTTGCGTCGAGCGGTGGATTGCCGCTCATTGTTGGAAATTTCGGGCACGAAAAAGACGTCGAGTGGCACGTCCAACGCCTCGCAGATGAGCTCTGCCGTTCGCGGCTTGTTGACCGCCTGTGTGCGCCCGTTGAGCAGATTGTCGATCGTGCCGGGTGCGCATTCGGCGTACTTCGCCAGACGTCGATTGGAGAAATCCTTGCGGATCATTCGATCGAGCAACGCGTCACGTGCGACGAGCTTCATTCGCATTCCCACTGGCCACCTCCTTCGTTTGATTCGACGGCGCTGTGTCGTTGTGACCTGCATATCCTCACCCCTCGTTAGGCGCTCTGTCAAGCATGATGCGGTGAATCATTACCCATTGCTAGGCAACACGTCAAGCCCTATCTTGCCGTCGCGGCGCTGGTGTGGGCATATGCCAAAAAATTCTCTGATCAGTAGTTAGGCGTAACCGCTGCGCGCAACTGGTCATCTGGGTTACGCACTGCCTAAGATCGCCAGGTGGACAGATCATCCAGCGACAAGCGACGGTTGCTCCTGTGATCGAAGAACGAACCCTGAGCGAGCTGATCGCGGACCGAAAGGGCACCCGCTCGTACGAGCGGCTGTCTCAGGACTGCGGCGGCACGCCGACGGCGAAGCGTCTTCACCAGCTCGCAACCAAGCAGCAGCGCAACTTCCCTGACCCGCCCACGATCCGTGGACTGGCGCTTGGGTTGGGCGTTTCTGTAACTGACGTCGTAATGGCGGCCGCCCGTGCACTCGGGCTGTCGGTGGGGGTCGGCAACGACCCCCACGCCTTAACCCTCCCCCTGGCCGGCGACCTGCCAGCCTCGGCTCGAGAGTCCATCGAAAGCGTCAGCCGCGAGTTAGTGGCGATGTACGTCCGTGCTCAGGCGTCGTTCGAGATCGCAGCAATCGCCGACCGGCATTTCGCTGACGCAAAGGATGATCATGATGACGAAGAGCAGGAACCGCGGACGGAAGAGGGCAGCCCGGAGCAGCGCGGCCCAGGCGGCGGCGCGGAAGTCCGCAAACCCCCCATGAAGCTCGTCAAGCCCACAGACGGGACTGACGAGAATCAAGGCGACTGGCCTGACGGGATGCCGCCGTTCGATCCGCGCAAGGCGCTGGCGGCATCGCGATTCCCCGACAGCGAGGCGAGTCTGTACCCGGACCCGCCGCGGCCCGAGGACGAGTCGCAAGATCCCGACGACCAGTAGGTCATTCGAATGAATCCTGCGCGCTGCAGCGCAGGTCAAAAAACTACAGCCGTGTAGTTTGTCGGACCCATCACAGAGACTCGTCGGCATGACTCGATGGCATCCGTGGCGAACGCTGAGGGACACGCATCCCGACGTTTCGGTGACCTGTCGGTACTACCTTCCGGGCGACCTCAAGGGCGTCTGGACGGACGACGGAATCTATCTCCACCGAGGCCTCGACCAGGCCGGCCGCAGGTCGGTTCTCACACACGAGCTGGTGCACCGCGAGCGCGGCACCGAATGCAACCCGCACGACCGCTTCTCGGCGGAGGAACGGATCGTCGACGAGATCGCATCACGCCGACTGATCCCGATCGAGGCGCTTCTCGACGCCCTGATCTGGACGCGTTTCGACGTCGGCCAGGAGACCGCGGGCGAGCTGTGGTGCGACGTCCACATGGTCATCGCACGCATCCAAGGCCTGACGGCCGAGGAGCGCCGCTACATCGACGACGAACTGAAACGGAGACAGCCATGATGATGACCTGGACCGACCCAGTGTCGGGAAAAGAGATCACTGTTCTTGCATGTCAACGGGGACCGAAGGAAAGTCAGATCCTCGACGACAAATGGGAACGCGAAATTCACGCCGCAGATCCAGAAGGGAGTGAGTGGGGAGCATGAAGCCGTACGAGTTGAAGATGCTCGAGATCGAGAAGCGCTTCTACAAATCGCAGGCCGGGAAAGAGGTCGACATCGCGCTCGAACTCATGATCTCTCCGGTCCGCTACTACCAGCTGCTGAACGAACTCCTCGACAACCCCGAGGCGCTCGCAGCCGAACCTGTCCTCGTCAACAGGCTCCGACGGATCCGCGACAGCAAAGCGAAAGTCAGACGGGCGAGCTGATGGCATGGACCAGAAAGCTACCGTCCGGCAAGTATCAGGGGATGTACCGCGACGCTCACGGCAAAGTGCGGTCCGCCGGCAGCTACCCCCGAGAAAAGCAGGCACTCGGAAAAGCGACCGCCGCCGAACAGGATGCTCGGCTGAACCCCAAAGATCCTGCCGCCCAGTCGATGACGTGGGCGCAGTGGGAGCCGCTATGGCTCGAACGGCGTTCCGTCGCCCCGCAGACCCTCACCGGTGACATGTCGAAGATCGAGAACCACGTCCGGCCTCGATGGGGCGACGTGCCACTGTCGAAAATCGAGCACGACGACGTCCAACTCTGGGTGACTCAACTCGGTAGGACAGGCGGAGTCCGGACGGCCGGATCGTTCACCGCGGGCGGGCCGCTCTCGGCGTCGACGGTCGAGAAGATCTACCGCGTGCTCTCGGCATCGATGAAGGCCGCCGAACTCGCGAAGCTCATCGACCGCACACCGTGCCGTGGCGTGAAGATCGTCCAGGACGGTAACTCTCCTGAGCGGTATCTCACCGAGGCCGAGCAGGATGCGATCACCGACGAACTCGTCGGACAGGATCGGCTGCTGGCGAAGTTCGGATTCGCGACCGGGATGCGCATGGGGGAGATGCAGGGTGTGCACTGGGAGTCGATCGATCTCGAAGCCAAGTCGGTGACGGTGAGGCACGCCTACGACCCGAAAGGTCGATCCATGAAGGCGCCGAAGTCGTATCAGCTTCGATCGATACCGCTGACCGACGAGGTCGTCGAGATGCTTCGAGATCGGCTCGATGAGCACGGGCCAGGGTTGTGCTGCCCGGTGCGACACAACCGGGTGACGAAGTGCCGCAGTGGATTGGTGTTCGCACAGGGCGCCGACAGGAAGGCGATCGACGCGGACAATTTCCGGCACCGGAGCTGGGCGCGCGCATGCTCACGCGCGGCCGTCAAAGATTCGCAGGGCCGCTGGAATCCAGTCGGACACGTACGGGTCCATGACATGCGGCACACGTTCGCATCGACGCTCGTGCGCGCCGGCATCCCACTGGCGGAGGTGTGCACCTTGATGGGGCACTCGTCGATCACCGTGACGCAGCGGTACGCCCATCTCGGCCGGTCCCAGTGGGGTGTGGTCGCCAACGTGCTGAACCGGCGTGCAGCACCGCGTGCAGCAAAACCCAATTTGAAGGTGCTTGATGGCACTGGATGAAGCTGGTTCGAAGAGCTGTACTGACCAGCAGAAACAGTGAAAATTGGGGATCTGCTCGGACCTGGCTGGACCCCGTCGAATGGACTTCTAATCCCTTGGTCGCAGGTTCGAATCCTGCCGGGGGCAC